>CAJBQQ010000001.1 GCA_903957805.1 uncultured Pseudomonadota bacterium
CCTTCGATTTAAACCTGCCTTTGTGGCAAACTGGCGTGACACGGATGCTTACCGAAATTCTCGAGGAACGTTCATGACTCATCGTAAAGGAATCATCCTTGCCGGCGGTTCTGGCACCCGGCTCTACCCAGTGACTAAGGTTGTCTCGAAACAACTACTGCCCATCTACGACAAGCCGATGATCTACTACCCCCTGAGCACGCTGATGCTCGCGGGCATACAAGACATCCTTATCATCTCAACACCGCAGGACACACCACGCTTTGAACAGTTACTGGGGGACGGTAGCGATTGGGGTCTTAACCTTCAGTATGCCGTGCAACCTAGCCCGGACGGGCTGGCCCAAGCATTTCTCATCGGCCGTCATTTTATCGGTCACGATCCAAGCGCACTAGTATTAGGTGATAATATTTTTTATGGCCATGACTTGCATGTCCAGCTCGAACGAGCGATGGCTGAACCTGATGGCGCGACTATATTCGCGTATCACGTGCAGGATCCAGAACGTTATGGCGTGGTCGCTTTTAACGACCAGAACCAGGCCACATCACTGGAAGAGAAGCCTTCCAAAGCCAAGAGCAATTACGCCGTGACCGGACTATACTTCTATGACAATCAAGTGGTTGATATCGCGACTCATCTCAAACCCTCTCCCCGTGGTGAACTAGAAATAACTGACGTCAATCGTATCTATCTGGAGCGCGATCAATTGCATGTAGAGATCATGGGGCGTGGTTATGCATGGCTGGATACGGGAACACACGAGAGTCTTATAGAGGCCAGCAACTTCATTGAGACCATAGAGCACCGTCAAGGTCTCAAGGTCGCCTGCCCCGAAGAGATCGCTTATCGCAGGGGCTTCATCGGTGCTGAGCAACTTGAGAAACTGGCCCAGCCCCTCGCTAAGAATGGCTATGGTCAGTATCTGATACGGTTACTACAAGAGAGGAAACCGTCTTGAAGGCAACCCCTACCTCGATCCCATCAGTTCTAATCATTGAGCCCAGGGTCTTCGGTGATACTCGTGGTTTCTTTTTCGAGAGTTTTAACCAGCGGGCCTTCAATCAAGCCACTGGTCTTGACGTAAACTTTGTGCAAGACAACCACAGCCGCTCGTCCAAGGGTGTGTTGCGTGGGCTTCACTATCAGATCCAGCAACCACAGGGGAAGCTGGTTCGGGTCGTACATGGCTCGGTATTCGATGTGACTGTGGATCTCCGGAAGTCCTCCCCCACTTTTGGACAGTGGGTGGGCGTAGAACTAACCGAGGATAACAACCGTCAACTATGGATTCCACCGGGTTTTGCACATGGCTTTTACGTGTTGAGTGATAGTGCCGATTTTTTGTACAAGACCACCGACTATTATGCCCCCGAGTTTGAATGTAGCCTCATCTGGAACGACCCCACGATCGGGATTGAGTGGCCTCTCAATACTCAGCCCATCATCTCGGCTAAGGATGCACAAGGAAAGAAACTAGCCGATGCAAAGGTATTCACATGATCCTCCATCGCATCAAAATGGACAGACTGATTAAGGTCTCCAACAATACTCGTTACTCACGAATTCTTATTCTTAGTAATTTTGGTGGTCTAATCTAGAGCATGCAGCAACAGAAATCACAAAATTATGATCTCTTTGATCCGGGTAATGACATACCGGCGACCGATGCGGTTCGACACGTGACAAGCACGACTATCACCAAGGATTTTCCGCTACGTGAAGCGCATGAACTGGTGCGAGATCTGATGACGCCCAACCCCTGGATCTACTGGACAGACTTTCTCTTCCATATCACGTTGGGCTGGGCCGCTTTCTTCACTGCTCTGAATACACCTCTATTCTCTGTCTGGCAGATCCTGTCCTGTGTGGTTGCGACACTTGCCCTTTACCGTGCGGTGATCTTTGTTCATGAACTAGCACACCTGAAGAAAGGAACATTCCAAACGTTCCGATTAGTCTGGAACCTCATCTGCGGCATCCCATTATTGATCCCATCCTTCACCTATGACGGCGTTCATAATGATCCTCATAAGCACGTTATCGATGGCACTAGCAGGGATGGCGAGTATGTCCCATTCGCCACTCTAAAGCCGATCGAAATGATCAGCTATGTACTGCTTTCGTTTGCTTTACCGTTAATTTTTATCGGTCGATTCCTGCTGCTAACACCGCTATCTTATCTAATC
>CAJBQQ010000002.1 GCA_903957805.1 uncultured Pseudomonadota bacterium
GGAAGATTTCATTCAGACCAACATCATCGGCACCTTCCGACTGCTGGAGGCGGTCCGTGCATATTGGAATGGGCTGAACGAAGAAACAAAGAAAGACTTTCGTTTCCTACACGTCTCGACCGACGAGGTTTATGGCTCACTTTCCAAAACTGAGCCCGCTTTCAGCGAGACCCACCGATATGAGCCCAACAGTCCTTACTCTGCCAGCAAGGCTTCCAGTGACCATCTGGTGCGCGCCTACCATCACACCTATGGCCTGCCAACACTCACCACCAACTGCTCCAATAACTACGGGCCTTATCACTTTCCGGAAAAGCTCATTCCGCTGATGATCGTCAATGCTCTTGCAGGCAAACCCTTACCCGTATATGGGGATGGTCAGCAGATTCGAGACTGGCTTTATGTCAAGGACCACTGCAGCGCAATCCGCCGTGTGCTTGCCAATGGACGAGTGGGGGAGGTCTACAATGTCGGCGGATGCAATGAAAAACCCAATATCGAGATCGTACACACCATCTGTGGGTTGCTAGATGAACTCCGCCCGCGGTCCGATGGCAACTCCTACCGCGAACAAGTCACCTATGTTTCAGATCGACCTGGCCATGACCGCAGATATGCCATTGATGCCGGAAAGATCGAATCCGAACTCGGCTGGAAGCCGGATGAGACCTTTGAAACAGGTATCCGTAAGACCGTGCAGTGGTATCTGGATAATCAGAGCTGGGTCAGTAATGTGCAATCAGGCAGCTACCGGTCATGGGTCGAGAAGAATTACCAGGGTCGTGACTGATGAAGATTCTGCTATTCGGCAAGGGTGGCCAGGTCGGCTGGGAGTTGCAACGCAGTCTTGCACCTCTGGGAGAGCTGGTTGCACTGGATAGTGATAGCAAAGAGCAGTGCGGCGATTTCACCCATCTCGACCACATTGCTGAGACCGTCCGTTCAATTGCCCCGGATGTGATTGTCAATGCCGCCGCCTATACTGCTGTCGACAAGGCCGAGAGTGAACCGGAACTGGTCCGAACCATTAACGCATTGGCTCCCGGTGTCCTCGCACAGGAAGCACGAAGGCTCGATAGCTGGCTGATTCATTACTCCACCGACTACGTATTCGACGGCAGTGGCAGCACACCCTGGCTAGAAACCGATTCAACCAGACCTTTAAATGTATACGGCTCCACCAAGCTCGCAGGTGAGGAGGCTATTCGTGTTGCAGGTTGCCGTCACCTGATCTTCCGCACCAGCTGGGTCTATTCTGCACGAGGTGGCAATTTTGCCAGGACCATGTTGCGATTAGCGGGAGAACGCGACCATCTGACCGTCATAGATGACCAGATTGGCGCCCCAACCGGTGCCGATCTGTTGGCGGATATCACTTCACACGCCATTCGCACGGCCCTACAGCAACCGAAACTGTCCGGCCTGTATCATCTGTCCGCCGCAGGCGAGACTTCGTGGCACGGCTACGCTTGCTTGATACTGGATCTGGCACGTCAGTGTGGGGTCAAACTCAAAGCAACTGGGGAGAATGTGACCCCGGTTCAAACCAGCGCGTTTCCTTCGCCCGCTAGGAGACCTCTTAACTCGCGTCTGGATACCTGCAAACTGAGATCCACCTTCGATTTAAACCTGCCTTTGTGGCAAACTGGCGTGACACGGATGCTTACCGAAATTCTCGAGGAACGTTCATGACTCATCGCAAAGGAATCATCCTCGCCGGCGGTTCCGGCACCCGGCTCTACCCAGTGACTAAGGTTGTCTCGAAGCAACTACTGCCCATCTACGACAAGCCCATGATCTACTACCCCCTGAGCACGCTGATGCTCGCGGGCATACAAGACATCCTGATCATCTCAACACCACAGGACACACCACGCTTTGAACAGTTACTGGGGGACGGTAGCGATTGGGGCCTTAACCTTCAGTATGCCGTACAGCCCAGCCCGGATGGGCTGGCCCAAGCATTTCTCATCGGCCGTCATTTTATCGGTCACGATCCAAGTGCACTGGTGCTAGGTGATAATATTTTTTATGGTCATGACTTGCATGTTCAGCTTGAACGAGCGATGGCTGAACCTGATGGCGCGACTATATTCGCGTATCACGTGCAGGATCCAGAACGTTATGGCGTGGTCGCTTTTAACGACCAGAACCAGGCCACATCACTGGAAGAGAA
>CAJBQQ010000003.1 GCA_903957805.1 uncultured Pseudomonadota bacterium
CTCGCAGATGCAATCTCTGCCGGGAAGCGTCTTCTGATCGTAGCGGACTATGACTCCGATGGTGCGACCGCCTGTGCGGTCGGTATTCGAGCATTGAGAGAGTTCGGTGCGAGGGTGGACTATCTTGTCCCGAACCGTTTTGAGTATGGGTATGGTCTGACGCCAGAGATCGTGAGAATGGCCTCTGCCAGAGAGCCTCGTCCTGACATACTCATCACGGTCGATAACGGAATCGCCAGTGTGGATGGGGTGGAGGAGGCCAACCGTCTCGGCATGCAGGTACTGATCACCGATCACCACCTGCCTGGGGATGAATTACCAGATGCTCTGGCCATCGTGAACCCTAATCAATCCGGATGCGAATTCCCCAGCAAGAGTCTCGCTGGGGTGGGTGTGATGTTCTACCTGATGATGGCACTGAGGGCGGAGCTACGAGATCGGGGTGCGTTTAGTTCTAGCGGGCGGGAGCCTAACCTTGCGAGCCTGCTCGATCTGGTGGCACTGGGGACCGTTGCAGATGTGGTGAGGCTCGATGACAATAACCGGATACTGGTTCAGCAGGGGCTAAAACGCATCCGAGCGGGACGTGGGTGTGCGGGAATCAATGCGCTTCTTCAGGTTGCTCAGAGAGACTTCCAAAAGACATTTACCTACGAACTGGGTTTCATGTTGGGACCAAGATTAAATGCGGCTGGACGGCTCGATGATATGTCGTTGGGGATCGAGTGCCTGATCACGGATGACAAGTCCAAGGCCTCACAGATGGCCCTTCAGCTCGATACGCTTAACCGGCATCGCCGTGAGATCGAGGTAGATATGCAAGAGCAGGCGCTGGCTGGGCTTGAATCTGTGAAGCCTGAGGATGGATATAGTCTCAGCCTATTCGATCAGGGTTGGCATCAGGGCGTGATCGGAATACTTGCGTCACGTATAAAGGATAAGTTCCACCGACCATCGATCGCATTCGCACCCGGGATTGAGGGTGAGATCAAGGGGTCTGGGCGATCTATCCCAGGATTCCATCTGAGGGATGCACTGGACCTGGTGTCAAAACGTCATCCCAATCTATTGCTTAAGTTTGGTGGGCACTCGGCAGCAGCAGGCTTGACCCTTCGAGCGACTGACTTTGAGAAGTTCCGTGATGCCTTTGAACAGGCTGCGAGAACACTCCTCACCCCGGCTGACCTTACGCGGGTCATCGAGACTGATGGTGACTTAGATGAGTTCGAGATGAGTCTGGATCTGGCTCAGCATCTGAAGGAGCAGGTATGGGGACAGGGATTCCCCCAGCCTGCATTCAGTGCGAGATTCCGTGTCGAGAGTCAGAGGGTGGTCGGTGAGAAGCATCTCAAATTAAAACTGAAGAGGTCGGAGTCAGCGGTGGCGGGAGGCATTCATGATGCGATGCTGTTCTTTCATAGCGACCCAATTCCTGGGCTGATTGATGCCGTTTACCGGCTGCAGGTGAATGAATATAACGGGAACACGACCCTGCAACTCGTCTTGGACCATTGGACTGCGCCTTAAGTCCAATGAATTGGATACCTGGGTTGGGGAGGTGCGGCTGCGATCTCTAGCCCGCTAGACTGCGGGCAGTCCTACATACTGAGTAGTGTGACCTTCTTCTGGTTTTCTGGAAGCGAATGTGAGTACTGCTCCTCTGTACAGACCATCTCACTGAGTTCCGTCCTCTCTCCGCTTCTATTCTTAAACGTGCCTTTAAATCTGCCTGTGGGAGCATTCACAGAAACGTTTAACACCCCTCCATCAAGAGTAGCCCTTCCATAGAATGTGCCTTCGGTTATCTTCGTTAATTCTCCAGGCACATTATTTATTAATAATTTCTTGCGCCTTGGTTCGATTTTTAGAAGGACGTGCTCTTCTTGCTCTCCCATACAGATTACGTCAACTGTTTTCCCTCGTGAGAGTTTATGAAGCTCTGATTTAACCGCTTGTGGGAAACTCTCCTGGCACATCGCCTTCAGTCTTTTAACTGCTCTGTTTGATTGTGCTTTTTTTATATCTTCTGAAACACACTCTTCATAGGTCGTCGGTTCCACTATTTGGGCGTGAGATGCCCCAGCAGAAATAACAGTAAGAAGA
>CAJBQQ010000004.1 GCA_903957805.1 uncultured Pseudomonadota bacterium
GAATTGGTCGATCATGTGACGACACTCCTCACGATCGCGCTCTTTGTGGTCACGCTGATCGGGGTATTGGCATCCCCCTGGCTGATCTACCTGAGCGCTCCCGGGTTTTCTGCGGACCCTCAGAAGTTCCAACTCACGGTCGATCTTCTGAGGGTCACATTTCCATACATCCTCTTCATCTCACTGGTCGCACTGGCCGGTGGAATACTCAATACCTACGGTAAATTCTCTGTTCCGGCGGTAACACCTGCATTCCTGAACCTGTCATTCATCGGTTGTGCGTTATGGCTCGCTCCATTAATGGACCAACCGGTCATGTCTCTCGCTTGGGCGGTATTCATCGGGGGAGTCTTGCAGCTGGCCTTCCAGGTCCCGTTCCTGATCCGGATCAAGATGATGCCTCGTCTGCGTCTAAAGATCGGAGAGACAGGTGCATGGAGAGTCATGAAGCAGATGGGCCCCGCAATATTCGGTGTCTCGGTCGGGCAGATCAGTCTACTCATCAATACCATCTTTGCGTCCTTCCTCATCACCGGGAGCGTCTCATGGCTCTACTATGCCGACCGACTGATGGAGTTCCCGGCAGGTCTCTTGGGGGTGGCACTCGGGACCGTTCTTCTACCCTCATTATCACGTCATTATGTCGATAACTCGGTCGAGGAGTATTCACGTCTACTCGACTGGGGGCTCCGTCTGACCGTTCTGTTGACACTCCCCGCTGCATTGGGGCTGGCCATTCTGTCTGCACCCCTGATCTCGACCCTCTTCTATCATGGAGAGTTCTCTGCCAATGATGTCTGGATGACCCGTGATGCATTGGTCGCATACAGCATCGGTCTTCTTGGATTGATACTGGTAAAGGTTCTTGCGCCGGGTTTTTATGCCCGTCAGAATATCAAGACACCGGTGAAGATTGCACTCATCACACTGGCATCGACACAGATCATGAATATCGCATTCATCATCCCACTACGTCATACCGGGTTAGCACTTGCGATCGGTCTTGGGGCATGCCTGAATGCGGGCCTTCTGTACTACAAGCTACGCCGCCACCAGATCTACCAGCCACAACCCGGTTGGATGGTCTTCCTGATGAAGGTCATGCTGGCACTGGCGGTGATGGGTCTGTCACTCTGGTTTGCAGCGGGGAGCGATGCATCCTGGCTGACCCGTTCCCCGATCGACCGAGCGATCCTCTTAACTGGGACCGTCGTGATGGGTGCATTCTGCTACTTTCTCATGCTCTGGTTGCTGGGTTTTCGTCTGAGAGACTTTTCTAGGCGTGGGATGGAATAACGCCGTAGGTCATCCTCATCACTCAAGGAGGTTGAGTCTGGGGTGAATCTGTGGCAAGATTTTGAACTTCGACTATATCAATTCACTGGAATACCCCGAATATGAACCGCTCCTTCAGCCTCAATCTTTCTGCTTTATTAGTGTTGGGAATTGCTCTCACCGGTTGTGCTTCGATTAAGAAGGAGCCAGAACCGCTCGAGTTTGCTAAGCAAGACCCCTACGAGAATGCTAACCGGTCTGTATTCAAGTTCAATGAGATGCTCGACAATAATGTCATGGAGCCGGTCGCGAGGGGGTACAAGGTCGCTGTACCGGCCCCGATCCGTTCCATGTTCACTAATATTCGTTCCAATTTCGATGATATCGGGGTGACTGTTAACAGTCTTCTCCAGTTGAAGTTCGCTAATGCTGCAACGAGTAGCGGGCGGATGATGGTTAATACCACCCTCGGTCTTGGGGGTATCCTGGATGTTGCGAGCGATATGGGGATGGAAAAACGAAATGAAGATTTCGGTCAGACGCTTGGATTTTACGGTGTCCCGAGTGGTCCTTATGTGATGCTCCCACTACTCGGACCGAGCACGCTGCGTGATGCGGGTGGATTGATCCTTGACTCTGCACTCGACCCGATCGTGGTCGGGAGTTTCTTCGTGGCACCCTACATCGGACCGGTCGTCAACTCGGTCAAAGTGGCCGATATGAGAGCGGTACTGCTCGATACCGATAAGACACTGGAAGATGCTGCACTGGATAAGTACGAATTCTTGAGGGATGCCTACCTTCAGCGTCGTCGTAGTCTGATATTTGATGGTGCACCACCACGTCGTAAGGTCGATGAGGACCTTCTCAGCGAGTCGAAGGTGATCGGACCCTCCAGTTCCAGCGTGACCGTGGTCGAGAGACAGCCAGAGGGTTCTAAGTAAGGTTAAACGTACCCTTCTGATTCGATCGGTTCATGACTGTGTCAGTCGGATCCGATTAACGCTCTTCCTCACAAAAGAAAGGCCCTTCACATCACGTGAAGGGCCTTTCTTCATTATGGTCAGACTACTTGATCAGGATGACTCTCGGAGTGCTGCAATACGGACCTCGAGTGGGGGGTGTGACATGAAGAGTCCCTTGATCCCGTCACTCTTTCCTGAGATCCCGAACGCGGCCATCTTGTCCGGAAGTTGAGAAGGCTCATGCTGCTGCTTAAGCCGCTCGAGTGCTGAGATCATCTTATTGCGACCGGCCAGACTTGCACCACCCGCATCTGCTCGAAATTCACGCTGACGGCTGAACCACATCACGATCATGCTGGCAAGAACGCCTAACACCATCTGTGCAACGATGCTGGTGATCAGGAATGCCGGTCCATGACCACGCTCGGTCTTGAATACGACTCGGTCCACGGTATGCCCAATAATCCGTGATAGGAAGATAACGAATGTATTAACCACACCCTGTATCAGTGCCAGTGTCACCATATCACCATTGGCGACATGGGTGATCTCGTGTGCCAGGACGGCCTCGATCTCATCCTTATGCATACTCCTGAGGAGGCCGCTACTGACCGCGACCAGAGCATTGTTGCGGCTCATTCCGGTCGCGAAGGCATTCACCTCGGGTGCGTCAAAGATCGCAACCTCTGGCATCCCGATCCCGGCCATCTTGGCCTGCCTCTGAACGGTCTCGACCAGCCACCTCTCGGTTGGATCTGATGGATTCTCGATCACGACCGCACCGACCATCCTCTTGGCGCTCCATTTGGACATTGCCAGTGAGACCAATGAACCGCCAAAGCCAATCACCGCTGACATGATCAGGAGTGAATTAAAGTCCAGACCACTCCCCTCAGCGTCGAGGATACGGTCCACACCGAGTATTCTGAGAGTGATACTCAGAACGACCAGTATCGCGAGATTGGTGACCATGAATAGGAAGATCCGTTTCATCGTTATGTTCTCCTTTAAGGCCTGTTAATGACAATCAAGTAAGATGCATTATTGGGTTGCAAGTTCATTTTTTCAAGTGGTGAGTGGGTCGGTTGTTCTCAGGCCGGCATTCTAAATAAAACCAGAGGTCGTCATTTCGGGTTCATCTTTGACGGGCGAGGAGTGCATACCCCGAGAGTATGGCCATTAGAATGAACAGGATGGCCGACCAGTCCGGGATGGTGAGTGACATGAACTCCCACGAGGATTCTGAGCAGTCACCATTCGCCTCGAACATGGTCGGCCACCAGCGTGCGATCGGGAGGCTGTTCAGGAGCCTTTCCTCAGGACTGATCCCGCACTCGAATGACTCTGGATACCGGATAAGCCAAGAGTGTCGTGTCGCGATCACTCCCCCCACCAGGGCCGCGATTATCATCACACCGCTGTAGAGACGTCTGACAAGGGTTCTGGGGTTGTGTGCAACTGCCACTATTGCAGTTAGCCCGATCACCCAGTAGGAGAGCCTCTGAGCAACGCACAGTGGGCATGGGAGGAGATTTTTAACCAGTTGCAGGTAGACCGCATACACGAGGGATCCTGCACAGATCAGAAAGACCGTCAGGAAGATGATCCTAATAAATGGCCTCATTGCCTAAAGAGGGCCCTCATTCTGAGGCCGTCTCAGGACTCTTTTTGTCATCCCCCGGTCTGACCTTTCTCATCCCGCCAGAGACCATCTTATACTCGAGCAAACGGCATTCGAGTGCGCCATTGAATAGGGGGGTCCTCCGCGACGCGGTCAGGCGGATGAGTTTCGGCAGCATCGGGTCTGCGGTCAGGATGTAGGCATTCCATCCTGTGAATCTTTTCTTTAGAGTGTCCCCGAGTAATGGGTACAGATCTTCAAGTTGCTGCTGATCCCCGATCCGGACCCCATACGGTGGGTTGGTCACCAGCACCCCGCTCGTTGCAGGTGAGGACACTTCCGCAAAGTTAGCCTGCTTCAGACTGACCAGATCTGAGAGACCTGCTGCAACAAGATTGGTACGTGCATCCGACAGTGCATCCCCATACAGATCGCTGCCGAATATCGGTTGAGGGGTATGCGGTCTCTCCTGATCGGTGGCGTCCCTCTTTAGGCGAGTCCATCCCTCCCGGTCGAAATGGTTGAACCTCTCAAAAGCGAAACTGCGTTGGGATCCTGGGGCGATGTTCAGTGCCATCTGAGCGGCCTCAAGGAGGAATGTCCCGCTCCCGCACATCGGGTCGATTAGTGGAATGCCGGGCCTCCATCCGGAGAGATGAAGGATCCCCGCTGCCAGATTCTCTCTGAGTGGGGCCTCACCAGACGCCTTCCTGAGACCTCTCTTGAATAGGGCCTCGCCCGAGGTGTCCAGGTAGAGGGTAAATCGATGAGCATCCAGGAATGCATGTATCCGGATATCCGGTTCAGCGGTATCAACACTCGGGCGCTTTCCGGTGGCCTCACGGAACTTGTCGCAGAGTGCATCCTTAATCTTGAGTGTGACAAAGTCCAGGCTTCTGAGTGGACACTTAATTGCAGAGACATTGACACGGATTGTCAGGGACGGTTTAAACCAATCGGTCCAAGGCAGTCCGTATGTAGTCTTATATATATCCTCCTCCCCCCGGTAGGGTTGTGATGCGATCTGCCACAGGACACGGCTCGCGATACGGCTCTGTAGATTGGTCCTGTAGCAGGTCATCCAATCACCCTGAAACTTTACCCCCCCATCGGCCGACTGGATGGAAGATGCACCGATCTGTTCTAACTCCTTGACGAGCACGGGCTCGAGTCCGCGGGGGCAGGGTGCAAAAAAATGGTGTTGGCTCATGATGAGGATGGGACCCGAGAAGTCATTAGTCTGGGAGTGATGTTATTTTGCAGTTGATACCCCATAAGCGAATAAACCCCAAGCACTTAAGAAGGCCACACCACCGAACGGGGTCACCATCCCGAGACCCCGTATCCCGGTCAGGCTGAGTGCATAGAGACTGACCGAGAAGAGTATGATCCCGGCCACCATCAACCAACCCGATATCACGAGATGCTTGGACTTGGGAAGATGGAAGAGGACCAGTCCGATCAGGATCAGTCCCAGAGAATGGTAGAAGTGATACTGAACCCCTGTCTGATAGACGGCCAACATATCGGTCGTGAGTCTTTGTTTTAGTCCATGTGCACCGAATGCGCCGAAAGCGACGCAGAGAAGCGCATTAATGGATCCGATCATGAGAAAGGTTCTTGGCATGGGATTTCCTTAGTGAGTGGATTCGGTATTCTTGATTCGTTTTGGGGTATTAATCTACGGATCTGTCAGGTGATGGGATGAATACTTCTGAAAGATCTACACTGGGCTTTGGGAGCGACACCGGATGCAATTTTATCAGGGTTGCCGATGGATTCGGCAGATCTATTTGCCGGTGTCTGAGATGATCGACTCGATCCAACCCCGACTGAGTGTGATCTTGATCGGATCACTGACCTGAACTTGATCGGTATCACGGAGGACCTTGCCATCCTTCGAGTGGGTGATGCTGTATCCCCGTTCCAGAACAGACTGTGGGTTCAGGTGTGAGAGGTGAGAGTGAAGACGGTTCAGTATCATTGTGAGGGACTCATCACGGTGCGAAACTGATCTCTGTAACCTGAGAGACAACTCGTTCTGATGATCGATTAATCGTGAGATGTCTGGACGTGATGCCGTAAAACGCTGGATTAGGTCTCGAAGACGCCAACGACTCCCCTCTGAAGACCGTGTCCAGGAGCCGGTCAGTCGTTCTTGTAAGTGCTGAAGATGGATGAACTGGTTACGGATCTGTTCGCCTGGGTGGATCAGACGGCGAGCAAGTATATCGATCTCTTGCATCCTCCTCTCGATCCCTCGGTGGATCACCCTCTCTACACGTCCACGTAAGCTTGATGTGTGTTGTAACAAGTCTTCCCGGTCTGGGCATGCGATCTGGGCTGCACCGGTTGGGGTGGGTGCTCGTGCATCGGCCACAAAGTCTGCGATGGTGAAATCGGTCTCGTGCCCAACACCGCAGATGATCGGGATGTTACATGCTGCGATTGCACGTGCAACGACCTCCTCATTGAATGACCAGAGATCCTCGATACTGCCTCCACCCCTGCACAGTATCAGGGTGTCACACTCGTCGCGGTCTGATGCGTTCTGTATCGATTCTGCGATCTTTAGGGGGGATCCCGCTCCCTGAACCGGTGTTGGATAGATGATCACAGGGATGGACGGCATGCGACGGTTAAGAGTGGTCAGAACATCTTGTAGCGCTGCAGCGGCGGGTGATGTGATGACTCCGATCCTGCGTGGGAAGGTCGGCAGTTTTTTCTTACGGAGGGGGTCAAACAGGCCCTCCTTACCGAGGCTTGCCTTGAGACGTTCGAAGGATTCGAAGAGTGCTCCAAGACCTGCCCTTCGGACAGTCTCAACACCCAGCTGAAAGTCACCTCGTGCTTCGTAAAGGGTGACCAGTGCACGCAGTTCGACCTGCATCCCATCCTTGGGTTGCCAGTCGAGGTACTGGTTCTTATGCCGGAACATGACGCACCTGACCTGGGCATTCTCGTCCTTGAGTGAGAAGTACCAATGCCCGGATCCGTAACACTTGAAGTTAGAAATCTCACCACAGACCCAGAGTAATGGAAGAGATTGTTCGAGCAACTCCTTGGCGCGATGGTTTAATTGACTCACGCTCAATACCGGTCGTGAGGGATCCTGTTCTTGAAGAAAATTCATCTTGACATTCTACATTAATCCACACCCGTCACGATAATTGCATAACCCACGCGCCGAAACCCGTGCGGGGCTTGGTTGTTGTTGTAACCGTATGTTTAATATACGGTTTATTTGAGTTCAAGAATTGAGCTGATCAGGAATTCTCGTTACAGGAGACGGAGTTAACGCAACCATCGGAATCTTACCCACAAACTTATCCACAGCAAATGTTGATAAGAAAGTTATCTTGTTTTTAAACGTAAATA
>CAJBQQ010000005.1 GCA_903957805.1 uncultured Pseudomonadota bacterium
CGAGCTTGAATTCGTGGGGGTTGGCATAGACCCCGGATGAGAGCGGGATAACGAGCGATGTCATTGCCGCCAGGGCAATCTTCAAGCCGAGAGATAGAATAGATGCGCGGTGGTTGTGACTCATTTTTTAATAACCTAATCTAGAGCAAACAGAATAAAATTGCTTTGAGTGAATCATCAAGTGTGACAGCCTAACAGAATGTTAAGTTTCATCAAGTCCAAAAATAGTCCCGCCCCGACTGAACTCGCGCCCAGCAACTGGGCGACTAGAGTCAAGCAGGGCCTCGAACAGGCACGGAACAGCCTGGGCAGGCAGGTGTCTGGCCTATTTGGCGGAGGGAGGATAGATGCTGCTCTATACGATGAACTGGAGAGCATACTTCTCGCTGCAGATACCGGTGTCGATGCGACGACCTGGCTGCTGGATGAGCTACGCCGGACAGTGAAGCGGGATGGACTGACCGATGCGGCACAACTGAAAGGGGCGTTGCAAGAAACGCTTGTCAGCTTGCTGGCGCCACTGGAGCAGCCTCTGGACATTGGGACTAACAAGCCCTTTATCATTATGCTGACCGGGGTAAATGGTGCAGGGAAGACCACCTCTATCGGGAAGATCGCGAAATATTTTCAGTCTCAGGGGAAATCGGTGTTGCTAGCTGCCGGTGACACTTTCCGTGCCGCTGCACGCGAACAACTGATGGCTTGGGGTGAGCGCAATAATGTTGCCGTTATCGCTCAGGATGGAAGCAATCAGCAAAAGGCCGATCCGGCAGCGGTGATATTCGATGCGATCAATGCCGCTAAAGCGCGTGGCATAGATATCGTCCTAGCAGATACAGCTGGGAGACTTGCTACTCAACTGCATCTTATGGAGGAGATCAAAAAGGTAAAGCGCGTTATCGCTAAGGCTGAACCAGGGGCGCCGCATGAGGTGCTGTTGGTGCTGGACGCTAACACCGGTCAGAATGCGGTCAGTCAGGTGCAGGCCTTTGATGCTGCGCTCGGTGTTACGGGCCTAGTGCTTACCAAGCTTGATGGTACCGCGAAGGGAGGCGTGATCGCAGCTATTGCCAGACAACGTAAGGAGGGTCCCCCACTACCAATTCGATTCCTCGGTATGGGGGAAGGTATCGATGATCTGCAACCATTTGATGCACGTGAATTTGTTGGAGCCCTGTTCGATTAGCTGACCGGCAGTGGGGCGTGATGAGACTGGCTTACTGAGCGCGAGCTGCCCATTTTAATTATGTTTTACGGTGCTGGCAGGCTGTTTTAGTACAGTCTGCATAGAGTGACAGTGAGTGCTCGTGGATGGTGAAGCCGCGATCCTTGGCAACCTTTGCTTGGCGCTTCTCAATTTCCGCATCGTAAAACTCTTCTACACGGCCGCATTGTAGGCATACCAGATGATCGTGGTGATTGTCGCTACTGAGTTCAAATACCGCCTTTCCACTTTCAAAGTGGTGACGCTCTAGCAGTCCGGCCTGTTCAAACTGTGTCAGTACCCGGTAAACCGTAGCCAGACCAATATCTTCACCTTCAGTGATTAGCGCTCTGTAAACATCTTCCGCCGACAGATGCCTCACCGTGCTACTCTCGAACAGGCTAAGTATTCTAAGCCGTGGGAGCGTGGCCTTCAGGCCCATGTTCTTGAGATTGCTTGGTTTGCTCATGGCTGAGTCCGCGAAGTTTAAACTAATTGTTGTATCATATAGCGCTGGCCCTGTTTTGAAAACACATACTGCTGCAATGCGCGCAAAAATACTCACGTTGCATGTGTTGCTACTTCTTGCTGGATGCTCGTCTATTCCATCGCTGCCCTATAAAATTGAAATCCAGCAGGGCAATGTTATTACCCATGAGATGTTGGAAAAAATAAAACCGGGGATGACCAGGGCTCAGGTGCGTTTTGTGCTTGGCTCGCCAGTGATCAGCGATGCTTTTCATGGCAATCGCTGGGACTATGTGTACCGCCTCGAACAAGAGGGCAGGCTGATTGAGCAGCACCGGATTACGGTATTCTTTGAGGATGATAGGTTGACGCATACTGAAGGCCGTCTGCGTCCTTCTCTTGCTGTAGCCCCACCCAAGGCGGCGGTCGCTAAGCCCGCCGAAGATAAGCCCGCGCCAGCCGCCGCTAGGCCCGCCGAAGAAAAGCCCGCGCCAGCAGCTGCTCCACGACCGGCGAGAGCTGCTCCTAAAAAGACCTCCCCCCCATCCAGTCCCGTGGACCCAATGGAAGTGGACCGGCCAAAAGAAGAGAGAGACTTATTCGGCGCGAGAGAGGCAGATCAACCAAAAGAGAAAAAGGGCATGCTTGATATGATGCTTGGAAAATGAACTCAGGGAGCCGCCCTAAAAATAGGGCCCCATGCAAGATGAGATCGAAGCAGAAAATTTAGATGCGGCATGTGATTAAGATGATTTTTTTGTTGGCAACTAAAGTGACTAAGTCTGGGTTATTAGAAGTGTCCCTCATAGGAAAATGATGAGACTGAATATGACGATTGCCGGGAGCTCCGGCCGTATGGGTCGAGCCTTGCTGGAGGCCGTTAATCAGGCGTCTGATATGCGTCTGGTAGCTGCTCTGGAGAGGAGTGGAAGCCCCTATCTCGGCAAGGACGCAGGAGAGTTGATCGGTGCATCGTGTGGTGTTGCTGTCACGGACGATATTGTCGCCGCACTCTCAGAGAGTAACGTGTTGATCGATTTCACCCGTCCTGAAGGAACGCTCGCACATCTCGCGGTGTGTCGCGCTAGAAATGTAAAAATGGTGATTGGCACTACTGGATTTTCAGCAGAGCAGAAAGAAGAGCTTAAAAAAGCGGCAAAAGAGATTGCCATCGTATTTGCGCCGAACATGAGTGTGGGGGTAAACGTGACTTTTAAGCTGCTGCAAATAGCGGCTAAGGCGCTGAATGAGGGGTACGATATTGAGATTATTGAGGCTCATCACCGACACAAGGTAGACGCCCCCTCTGGCACCGCATTACGGATGGGCGAAATAGTAGCGGAGTCACTGGACAGAGACCTTGAAGAGGTCTCTGTTTATGGCCGCCATGGTGTAACTGGAGAGCGTCTGCCAGCAACCATCGGTTTCTCTACTGTGCGGGGTGGGGATATCGTTGGCGATCATACCGTGATGTTTGCCGGCACTGGTGAGCGCATTGAAATTTCCCATAAGGCTAGCAGCCGTGCGAACTTCGCCGTGGGCGCGCTACGGGCTGCACGCTTCCTCGCCGACAAAGAAAGCGGCCTATTTGATATGCAGGACGTGATCGGCCTCAGGTAGCATGCTGGCGGCATGTTAGTGGAAATGCCCATCACTTCGGTATCTGTGAAGCGCGGCGAGGCTATCCAATAGTCCAGAATAACTGCGGCCGCATTGAAGCGCTTGCTTTATTCGCGTATGATTCTAGTAGGTTAATGAAGCGGGACGGCGCTAGCTTGTCCCGCTTTCCATGTCTAGTCAGTACTCAAGGAGTTCTCCGTGACACAACGCCCGCATGCTGTCCTTGCTCTCGCTGACGGCACAATTTTTCGCGGCACTTCCATCGGAGCAGAGGGTATTAGTGCGGGTGAGGTGGTATTTAACACCGCCATGACTGGCTACCAGGAAATTCTCACCGACCCCTCCTACTGCCGACAGATCATCACTCTCACTTACCCGCATATTGGCAATAC
>CAJBQQ010000006.1 GCA_903957805.1 uncultured Pseudomonadota bacterium
GATGGCAACATGCCGATAGAGCCTGTCAGCATTGAAGCCTCATCGGACAGGATATCTCCGAATATGTTCCCCGTCACCATCACATCGAACTGTCGTGGGTTACGTACCAACTGCATCGCAGCATTATCAACCAGCATATGAGTAAGCTCCACGTCTGGATACTCAGAGGAGGTCTCAATCACCACTTCACGCCAGAGTTGAGTACACTCGAGAACATTCATCTTGTCGACTGAGCATAGCTTGCGGCCCCTCTTCTGAGCAGCCTGAAAGGCGATATGCGCGATCCTGCGTATCTCTGATTCACTATAAATCATGGTATTGAACCCGACCCTCTGACCCTCCCTCATCTCGATACCGCGCGGTTCACCGAAGTAAATATCTCCGGTTAATTCACGCACAATCAGAATATCCAGACCTGCCACCACCTCAGGCTTCAGAGTTGATGCATTGGCAAGCTCTGGATAGAGAACTGCTGGCCTCAGATTGGCAAAAAGATTTAGCGATTTGCGGATATCTAAGAGCCCACGCTCCGGTCTCTGTGGTCGTGGTAGAGAGTCATACTGAGGACCACCGACGGCACCGAGCAGAATGGCATCCGCATCCTTCACCAGCCTGCGTGTGGCCTCCGGAAATGGCTCGCCGGTTGCATCTACTGCACAACCCCCCATCAAGCCGGACTCCATCTCAAGATTTAAACCATCACCCCTTAATACCTCAATCACGCGTACAGCCTGGGCAACAATTTCAGGGCCGATACCGTCACCGGCCAGGACTGCAATCTTCATATAATCTTTTCTTGAGTATTAGAAAAATAATTTTACTTAAATAACCACGGCTGTTCCGTCCGTCGCCTCTGCTCGAATGCAATGATCTTGTCCGTATGTTGCAAGGTTAAACCGATCTCATCTAGGCCATTCAATAGGCAGTGCCTACGGAATGGATCGGTATCGAAGCTGCAGATCTCGCCACTGGGAGTTGTTACGGTCTGATCCTCCAGATTGACGGTCAGTGAATAGCCCTCTGCCGAATCTACCTCGCTGAATATCCGGTCGATGGACTCTGTTCCGAGCACGATCGGAAGCAGTCCGATCTTAAAACAGTTGCTGAAGAAGATATCTGCGAAGCTGGGGGCAATAACCACCCGGAAACCATAATCCTGCAATGCCCAGGGGGCATGCTCCCTGCTCGAACCACATCCAAAGTTTGAACGTGCAAGCAGTATCTGCGCACCCTGATAGCGCGTCTGATTGAGGATAAAATCTGGATTAAGTGTGCGTTTGGAGGTATCCATCCCAGGCTCACCATGATCAAGGTAGCGCCACTCGTCGAATAGATTCTGACCGAAACCGGAACGCTTGATGGACTTTAGAAATTGCTTAGGGATAATGGCATCGGTATCGATATTGGCCCGATCCAGTGGCGCGACCAACCCCCTGAAGGAATGAAATTTTTCCACTCGAAAGTTATTTTGCCGTTCTCTCAATCACCTCGCCACTCCTCTGTAGATCTCTACCGATACCTTGGAAGGTATTACAGGCAGACAAACAGAAAGTAGCAATCAGCAGGATCAACACCGGTAATTTTTTCATAATACCCCCCTATCATTAAGAAGATAGACTAAAAGCCTTATTTTACAGTCTAATATATCTCTCGTACATCCACAAAATGTCCTGCCACCGCGGCCGCAGCTGCCATCGCCGGGCTCACCAGATGAGTACGCCCGCCCGGTCCCTGCCTACCCTCAAAGTTACGGTTCGATGTAGAGGCGCAACGCTCTCCCGCAGAGAGTCGATCATCATTCATCGCAAGACACATAGAACATCCTGGCTCTCGCCACTCGAAACCCGCATCTCTAAATACCTTGTCAAGACCCTCCTCCTCGGCCTGACGCTTCACTAGGCCAGAACCAGGAACCACCATCGCGAGCTTAATATTTGCAGCGATATGCCGACCCCTCACCACCACTGCAGCAGCTCGTAAGTCTTCGATACGAGAATTAGTACAGGAACCAATGAATATCTTATCCAGGTAGATTTCACTGATCGGCAGATTCGGAGTGAGTCCCATATACTTGAGCGCGTTCTCCATATCGTGACGCTTCACCGTGTCAGTCACCTGAGCCGGATCAGGAACCCTCCCATCAATCGTCGTCACCATCTCAGGAGAAGTCCCCCAGGTGACCTGCGGCTTAATCTGAGAGGCATCAAGAGTCACTACCCGATCAAAGGATGCCCCCTCGTCACTCTTAAGCGTTCGCCAGTAGGTAGTTGCCCTCTCCCATAAATCACCTCTCGGCGCAAAAGGGCGTCCCTTAATGTAATCGATGGTGGTGTCATCGACCGCGATCATGCCGGCACGGGCTCCCCCCTCGATCGCCATATTGCAAAGGGTCATCCTCGCTTCCATAGAGAGCTCTCGAATAGCATTACCCGCAAATTCAATGGCATAACCATTACCACCCGCGGTACCAATCTTGCCGATGATCGCGAGTGCAATATCCTTAGCCGTGACTCCAGGCCCAAGATTGCCCTCGACTAGAATTTGCATTGCCTTCGCCTTCTTCAGAAGTAGGCACTGGGTCGCAAGTGCATGCTCCACCTCCGATGTGCCAATCCCAAAAGCGAGACATGCAAATGCTCCATGAGTACTGGTATGGGAGTCACCGCACACGACCGTCATACCCGGTAAAGTGGCCCCCTGCTCAGGGCC
>CAJBQQ010000007.1 GCA_903957805.1 uncultured Pseudomonadota bacterium
ATAAATCATGCCCAATCCCGGGCTCGTTGTAGTTCACATAACAGGTAGAATAAATTGCGACCTTGCCTTTCGTCTTGACCCCATCCTTCACCACGAAGGACTCGTTGGGCCTCGCATGTGCACGAAATCTGTGACTATCATACTCAGGCAACTCTCGTTCAGCATGGATTCCCAGCATCCCATCCATCAGCTTACGGGCGTAAGGAGCCTTATTAATGGCATTTACTGCCTGTACCACCACTGGAATAGTTGCGAATTTTCCAACCAGATCGGTGCTAGATAGCATCTTATCGCGGAAGTTAGTAGCACCTTTTTTGTACTTGATGGCCTTAGCACGTAGCATCAAATGAGGGAAATCCACATTCCATGGGTGTGGCGGCACGTAGGGACACTTGGTCATGAAACACATATCGCAGAGGTAACACCGATCAACCACCTCCCAATACTTCTGTTTTTCGACCCCATCCAGCTCGCCGGTACCACCCTCATCAATCAGATCAAACAGTCGTGGAAATGCCGTACACAGACTGACACAACGACGACAGCCATGACAGACGTCAAACACCCGCTGCGCCTCATCAAGCAGCTTTGTTTCATCATAAAAATCTAAGTTTTTCCAGTCGATTGGATGGCGCTTGGGCGCCTCCAGACTGCCTTCGCGGGTGGTCATGAGGGTGGGAAGAGGAAGCTCGGCGGGGGTCTGCAGGGTCATTACGGACCAACTGAATCAGGGCTGAGCGCTCCCGTCCGGTCGATCCGCTTTTTACAACCCTCTACTAGTCAGCTAAGTTATCCAAAGCCTTCTGGAAACGGTTTGCATGTGAGCGCTCTGCCTTGGCCAATGTTTCAAACCAATCAGCAATCTCATCAAAACCTTCATCGCGTGCAGACTTAGCCATGCCAGGATACATGTCCGTATATTCGTGGGTCTCACCAGCGATGGCCGTCTTCAGATTGTCACGGGAAGCGCCGAATGGCAGGCCAGTAGCCGGATCACCGCAGCTTTCTAGGTATTCCAGATGGCCGTGTGCATGCCCGGTCTCACCTTCTGCAGTAGAACGGAACACCACTGCCACATCATTCTGACCTTCCACATCCGCCTTAGCAGCGAAATACAGATAGCGGCGATTGGCTTGGGATTCGCCTGCAAAGGCTGCCTTCAGATTCGCTTCAGTCTTCGATCCTTTTAATTGCATCATTTTCTCCTATTGATATAACAAGTTGATGAGTAAAGACTATACAGGGCAACAGAATATCTAGAATGAGATCGCCGACTTAAAATGCCTGCATTCCAAGTAACCAGGAACCGAGCGGGAAGACTAGCGGAGGGCCTCTGGCTTGTCAACTAACGTGACAATAACGAATGAATCACTACCCATCAACATACAGAGCATATCTGAGCTCCATCACTTCTGATTCATTCTTGCAGAAAACAGACTCGCAGATACGATCATTGCACCCCCCATCCACTCCTTCAGAGCCATGGTCTCATTTGCCAGAAAATATGCGGCAATGGCCGCAACCACCAATTCGAACAGCATGATCACGCTGGCACGATTCGCCGCGATATGAGTCAAACCATATTGCATGATCAAGCTCAGAGCGAATACCACCACCCCGATCGCCAGCATGAGTAGCCACGAGCCTGTAGAAATTTGAGTCAGCGCGAGTTGAGAGGGAAGTAGTAGGCTGTGACTCAGTCCCATCAGCATCACACCCAGACATAGTGCGAGTGACTTTACCTGGATACTGTGGTACTGATCTTTACGAATCATCACATTCATCATCGCGAACATAACGCCACCAGTTAACCCCATCCAGTCACCATGGGATGAAGGTAGTGGAAAGCCACTACCAGGCTGCCACAGCATAGAAACTGCACCAGCCAGCGATAGAACGATGACGAGATACCCATGCAGACTCAGCTTCTCGTTCAGCAACAGACGTGCGAACAGGATAGTCCACAATGGGGCCAGATAAAACAGCAGCAATACTCGCATCACCTCGCCGTGAATGACGCCAAGAATATAAGCCATATTGGTCCAGCCCGCGAACAAGGCGATCCAAAACAGTAGCAACGGCTTACCAGTGAATATCTGCGATACCCTAATGCTTTTTCTAAATAGCACCAAGCCCATCACCAAGGCAATGGCATAAGTAATCACCGTTGAGACCTGCCCGCTTATTCCGTCCTGAGTCAGCAGGCGGTAGGGATACCACAGGAGGCCCCAGATAGCAGCTCCAGTCAACAATGCTGCTACCGGGAAAACATTTTGCTGGCTTGGTGTGGTTAACAACTCGTCCGACCTTTATAATTCGACTTTACTGAAGTGGTACGGCATCAAAAAAGACGAGCATGATCTACCTAACTCGATAACAGTGAACCCCAATCTCATCCATCTACAGCCCTACCCCTTCCAAAAGCTCAAACAGCTTTTCGAGGGAATCACGCCTAACCCATCCCTTAGACCCATCAATCTGCACATAGGAGAGCCTCGTCACGCAACGCCCGATTTCATTCGGGAGTCGGTGACACGCAACCTCGAGGGACTGGCTCATTATCCCACAACGATTGGAACAAGATCCTTGCGAGAGAGCATTTCAGCTTGGCTCATTCGCCGTTACAACCTTACTGCCATCGATCCAGACACCGAGGTTATCCCTGTCAATGGCAGCCGAGAGGCACTGTTCTCATTCGCCCAAACAGTGATAGACCCATCCTCTCCACAACCAGCTGTGGTCTGCCCCAATCCATTTTATCAAATCTATGAAGGCGCGGCCCTGCTGGCAGGAGCTACACCCTATTTCCTCAATACCCTACCGAAAAATGATTTTGCGCTCGACTATGCGCAACTCCCTAACGATATCTGGACACGCACGCAGTTGGTCTATATCTGCTCTCCCGGCAACCCCACCGGCAGAGTAATGTCGCTAGACGAGTGGCGGGAACTGTTCGCACTGTCTGATCGATACGGATTCATCATCGCAGCCGATGAATGCTATTCCGAAATCTATTTCGATGAAATGCGACCCCCGCTAGGAGCACTGGAGGCCGCGAATCGTCTAGGCCGTAGTGGCTTTCCAAGACTCGTAGTATTTAGCAGTCTGTCTAAACGCTCTAACGTACCAGGCATGCGTTCCGGTTTCGTTGCCGGGGATGCCGCGTTACTGGAAAAATTCCTGCTCTATCGAACTTATCATGGCAGCGCGATGAGCCCAACGGTGCAAGCTGCGAGTGAAGCAGCGTGGAATGACGAGTCGCACGTTCTGGAGAATCGCCGCCTATACCGGCAGAAATTCGCTGAAGCCGCAGCAATGATGCCG
>CAJBQQ010000008.1 GCA_903957805.1 uncultured Pseudomonadota bacterium
ATCGGCGCAGGGCCCATCATCATTGGGCAGGCGTGCGAGTTTGATTATTCCGGCGCGCAGGCCTGCAAAGCGCTGCGTGAGGAGGGGTACCGCGTCATTCTGGTGAATTCGAATCCGGCTACCATCATGACCGATCCAGAGATGGCCGACGCAACCTACATCGAACCAATTACCTGGCCGATGCTAGAGAAAATTATCGCGATCGAACGCCCCGATGCCTTGTTGCCGACCATGGGTGGGCAGACAGCACTGAACTGCGCGCTTGACCTGGCCAAGCACGGTGTGCTCGAGAAGTATGCTGTGGAATTAATCGGCGCGTCACGTGAGGCCATCGACAAGGCCGAAGACCGAGAAAAGTTTAAACAGGCAATGACCAGGATCGGGCTGGATTCAGCGCGCTCCGCAATCGCTCATAGTCTGGAGGAGGCGCTGCAGGTGCAGGCAATGGTCGGCTATCCTGCCATCATCCGCCCATCCTTCACCATGGGTGGCAGCGGCGGCGGTATTGCCTATAACCGTAAGGAATTCCTCGATATCTGTGAGCGCGGATTAGAGGCCTCTCCCACCAAGGAGCTATTGATCGAAGAATCCGTCATCGGGTGGAAAGAATTCGAGATGGAAGTGGTGCGCGATAGACAGGATAACTGCATCATCATTTGTACCATCGAGAATCTGGATCCGATGGGGGTGCATACCGGTGACTCCATCACTGTTGCCCCAGCCCAAACACTGACCGACAAGGAGTACCAGATCATGCGCAATGCATCGATCGCGGTGCTGCGTGAGATCGGTGTAGAAACAGGAGGCTCCAACGTACAATTTGCCATCAATCCACAAGATGGCCGCATGCTGGTAATTGAAATGAATCCGCGGGTATCTCGTTCCTCTGCACTGGCATCGAAAGCGACAGGTTTCCCCATTGCAAAGATCGCAACCAAGCTCGCGGTGGGATATACGCTGGACGAGCTCAGGAACGACATTACCGGGGGCACGACACCGGCTTCATTTGAGCCGACCATCGACTATGTGGTTACCAAGGTGCCGCGTTTTGCTTTCGAGAAATTTCCACAGGCCGATGATCGTCTGACTACTCAGATGAAATCGGTAGGCGAAGTCATGGCCATCGGCCGAACTTTTCAGGAATCATTACAAAAGGCTTTGCGTGGACTAGAAACCGGGGTCGATGGTCTGGACGAGAAGACCACCGATGTCGATACTATTGAGACCGAGCTGGGGGACCCCGGTCCAGAGCGTATTTGGTATGTGGCGGATGCATTTCGTTGTGGAATGACATTCGCTGAGATTCATAACCTGACACATATCGACCCCTGGTTTTTGTCGCAAATTGAAGATCTGGTAAGGCAAGAGCAGGCGCTTGCAGGAGAGATTCTGGACACGCTTGATTTCGATGCGCTGCGAAAATTAAAGCGTAGTGGTTTCTCTGACCTGCGCCTAGCAAAACTGTTAAACACAAGTCAAACAGCGGTGCGTAACAAGCGCCATCAGCTCAAACTGCATCCGGTATATAAGCGTGTTGACACCTGCGCCGCTGAATTTGCTACCCGCACTGCTTATATGTATTCGACTTATGAAGAAGAGTGTGAGTCGTTGCCTACTGATAGAAAAAAAATCATGGTGCTAGGCGGAGGGCCCAATCGCATCGGACAGGGTATTGAATTTGACTATTGCTGTGTCCATGCCGCGTTGGTTTTGCGAGAAGATGGCTATGAGACCATCATGGTCAACTGTAACCCGGAGACCGTTTCAACCGATTATGATACTTCGGACAGGTTATATTTTGAACCGTTGACGCTGGAGGATGTACTCGAGATCGTCGCGATAGAGAAACCGTTTGGCGTGATCGTACAGTATGGTGGCCAGACACCACTGAAGCTTGCGCGAGATCTTGCTGCAAACGGGGTGCCCATCATCGGGACCAGTCCGGACATGATAGATTGTGCTGAGGATCGAGAACGTTTTCAGAAAATGTTACAGCAGCTTGGGCTGAAGCAACCATCCAACCGCACCGCGCGCAATCCAGAGGCCGCTCTTGCCGCTGCCAACGAGATTGGCTACCCGCTGGTAGTGCGCCCTAGCTATGTACTTGGCGGGCGTGCGATGGAGGTCGTCCATGAGCAACGCGATCTGGAACGTTACATGAGAGAGGCTGTAAAGGTATCAAATGACTCGCCAGTATTGCTGGACCGTTTTCTCAACGACGCTATTGAGGTAGATGTAGACGCAATCTGCGATGGTGAGACTGTCTTGATTGGCGGCATCATGGAACATATCGAACAGGCCGGCGTTCACTCAGGCGATTCAGCGTGTTCGTTACCCCCTTTCAGTCTGTCGCCTACCATGCAGGATGAACTACGGCGGCAAACTGAAGCCATGGCCCGGGCGCTTAGAGTGGTGGGGCTGATGAATGTGCAGTTTGCGATCCAGGGAGATACTGTGTACGTACTAGAGGTAAATCCCAGAGCATCGCGCACTGTACCCTTCGTATCCAAGGCCACCGGGCTGCAGTTAGCGAAAATTTCCGCCCGCTGCATGGCTGGTGTAACCCTGGTCCGTCAAGGCATCACCAAGGAAGTGATTCCATCCTATTGCTCAGTGAAGGAGGCTGTATTTCCTTTCATCAAGTTCCCTGGCGTAGACACCATACTTGGACCTGAAATGAAGTCTACCGGTGAGGTCATGGGCATGGGAAGAACGTTTGCTGAGGCATTCGTTAAGTCGCAGCTGGCCGCGGGAGTTAAGTTGCCTGCTACAGGCAAGGTATTCATTAGCGTACGCCAGTCTGACAAGGCGCGTGTAGTTGAAATTGCCCGCGATCTTGCGGATTTGGGGTTCGCACTTTATGCTACTCGTGGCACCGCAGCGGTATTGGCAGCAGCGGGACTGGCAGTGACCCCGGTTAACAAGGTAACAGAGGGGCGTCCTCACATTGTAGACATGATCAAGAATGGCGAGATGAGCCTCATCATCAATACTGTGGAAGACAAGCGTAGCGCGATTCAGGATTCATACTCGATCCGGAATGCGGTGCTACAGGCAAGGGTAACTTATTACACCACTCTGGCAGGTGCTCGTGCTGCTTGTATCGGCATGGCAAATATGAAGGAACTGCAGGCATATAGCTTACAGGGTCTGCATGCACAGTTGGATGCAGCCGGGTGCAAGGGGTAATGGAGGGGCTTTTTGCTTAGCGGAATTTCATAAGGTTATGAATTTCCCAACCTTAATTTCTAAGAGCGGGTTTTGTTTTTCCTTGCGAGAAATCGCGAGATAAAATTGAATATGAGAGGGTAGGACATGGCGACAGTTCCATTGACAGTGATCGGTGCAGAAAGGCTGCGTGCTGAGTTGCACGAAATGAAGACCGTGCAGCGTCCTGCAGTAATTGCCGCTATCGCTGAGGCCCGTTCCCACGGCGACCTTTCTGAGAATGCGGAGTACGATGCAGCCAAGGAGCGGCAAAGTTTTGTCGAGGGTCGTATCGCCGAATTAGAGGGTAAGATTTCTAATGCCCAGGTCATTAACCCGGCACTTCTCGACGCCGATGGTGCCTGTGTGTTTGGCGCAACCATTGACTTGGAAGATATGGCAAGTGGGACAGTGGTGACTTACCAGATTGTCGGCGACGACGAGGCCGACATAAAACAGGGCAAAATTTCCATTGGCTCTCCAATCGCCCGTGCCTTAATCGGTAAGTATTCCGGTGATGTGGCGGAAGTGTTGGCCCCGAGCGGGGTGAGAGAGTACGAGATTCTTGATGTGAAGTATATTTAACTTGCAATAAAACGGTCGCAGCTTCAATCCTGGAAGCTGCGTTTGAGCCGACGTGGCTCACGTTTTTTTCGGAACTTGGCGGGGGTGGTTTTTGCGACCTCTTCCGGTTTGGGGCGGTAAATCACCAGTATCTTGCCAATGTGCTGAACCGGGGCGGCCTCAAGGCGTTGACAGATCTCCTCAATCAGCACTCCTCGTACCTGCCGGTCACCGTCGAGCACTTTGACCTTAATGAGCTCGTGACTTCTGAGTCCTCGATCCAGTTCGTTGATAACATTTTCAGATAAACCAGCCTCGCCTATCATGACAATTGGGCTTAAGGAATGGGCAAGCGCTCGTAGGGCGTGACGATGAGAGAGAGTAAGGGCTAGCATGAAATTTTCCAGAATTAATCATTCTACGCGATGAAACGCGCCAAAACCAGTAAGGCTTGGATGAGAGAGCACGTGAACGATTTTTTCGTCAAGCAGGCGAGAAAAGAGGGTTATCGATCACGGTCTGCCTACAAGTTAATGGAGATCGCTGAGCGAGATCACTTGCTCAGACCGGGCATGGTGGTGGTGGATTTGGGTGCGGCACCAGGGGGTTGGTCGCAGGTGGCATCAGACAAGGTAGGCAAGAAGGGCCGGGTAATTGCTCTTGATCTGCTAGAGATGGCGGCTTTGCCAGGTGTATTTTTTATCCAGGGGGATTTCAGGGAGGCGGAAGTACTGACTGAACTGGAGAGTTGCCTAGGAAACTGCCCAGTGGACCTTGTAATCTCGGATATGTCCCCCAATATAAGTGGCATAAACATGAGCGACCAAGCGCGTAGCATCTACTTGGCTGAACTGGCGTTGGAATTCTCTGTGGTTCGATTGAACTCTGGCGGCAACTTTCTCGTCAAAGTATTTCAGGGCTCAGGTTTTGAGCAGTTCTTGCTTGCAATGCGTGCCACATTCAAGCAAGTGTTAACGCGTAAGCCAGAAGCCTCTCGGGGTCGAAGTAGCGAAATATATTTGCTGGGGCTGGGAAAACGAGAAAAGAATCCACCTGTTTTAGAGGTTTAATGAATAGAAAGGACCATGCGGCGATTGAAATAAAGCAGAAATCGCGCGCAATTCATTCTGTTATAAATCCTAAAATGGGATTAGAATTGAAATTCTTGTAAGATTTTGACGGCGCAAGCCAAGGAGTTACCTTGAACAATCTTATTAAAAACATGGCCATCTGGCTAGTGATCGCGCTGGTGCTGATGACTGTGTTCAACCAGTTCAGCACGCGCCAAACAACAACTCAGTCGACGATGGAATATTCTCAATTCATCGATGAAGTGAAGCAGGGAAGAATCGACAAGGTGACCATTGAGGGGCGTACCCTAAAGGGCACAAAGGCCGATGGAAGGCGCTTTACCACCTACACTCCTTCTGACCCTTGGATGGTAAGCGATCTACTCAAGGCTGGTGTCGTTGTCGATGCGAAGCCCGAGGAAGAGCCGTCGCTGCTGATGAACATATTCGTCTCTTGGTTCCCAATGTTATTGCTGATTGGTGTATGGATCTTCTTCATGCGCCAGATGCAAGGTGGTGGACGGAGTGGCGGCGCGTTCTCATTTGGAAAGAGTAAGGCCCGGATGCTGGATGAGAACACCAATACCGTGACCTTCGCCGACGTTGCCGGTTGCGAGGAGGCCAAAGAGGAAGTTTCTGAACTGGTCGACTTCCTGCGTGAGCCAACGAAATTTCAAAAGCTAGGTGGACGCATTCCTCGCGGAGTGCTGATGGTGGGTAATCCTGGTACAGGTAAGACTCTTTTAGCCCGTGCGATTGCAGGAGAGGCTAAGGTTCCGTTCTTCAGTATTTCCGGATCTGATTTTGTAGAGATGTTCGTTGGTGTAGGTGCTGCACGTGTACGCGACATGTTCGAACAAGCTAAGAAGCAGTCACCCTGCATCATCTTTATCGATGAAATTGATGCGGTTGGTCGTCAACGTGGTGCGGGGATGGGCGGGGGGAATGACGAACGGGAACAGACTCTGAACCAGTTATTGGTTGAGATGGATGGGTTTGAGGCAGCCGTTGGCGTGATTGTGATCGCCGCTACCAACCGTCCAGATGTGCTTGACCCGGCATTGTTACGGCCGGGGCGTTTCGATCGGCAGGTGACGGTTCCGCTGCCGGATATACGTGGACGCGAGCAGATACTCAATGTACATATGCGCAAAGTCCCAATTGCGCCTGATGTGCGTTCAGAAATTCTTGCGCGTGGTACGCCAGGAATGTCAGGTGCAGATCTCGCTAACCTAGTAAATGAGGCGGCACTCTTTGCGGCACGCGGTAGTAAACGATTGGTGGACATGGAAGACTTTGAGCGCGCTAAGGATAAGATTTTTATGGGCGCCGAGAGACGGTCGATGGTGATGCCAGAGCGCGAGCGCCGCAATACGGCCTACCATGAGTCTGGTCACGCAGTGGTGGCTCAGCTTCTTCCAAAGGTTGACCGTGTTCATAAGGTTACGATCATTCCACGTGGACGGGCTCTAGGCGTGACAATGCAACTTCCGACCGAGGATCGTTACAGCATGGATCGAGAAGAGCTCTTACAGACGATTGCGGTACTGTTTGGGGGGCGTATTGCTGAAGAGGTATTCATGGGGCAGATGACGACTGGCGCGTCTAATGACTTTGAACGTGCAACCAAGATGGCTCGGAGCATGGTCACCCAGTGGGGCATGTCAGATTCTTTAGGGCCAATGGTCTACGGTGAGAATGAGGGGGAAGTCTTTCTTGGTCGGTCTGTCACAACTCATAAAAATGTGAGCGAAGCTACCATGCAGCAGGTAGATGTAGAGATCCGCCGCATTATTGACCAGCAGTATACGTTGGCGCGTAAGTTGATTGAGGAGAATCGTGAAAAGATTGAGGCGATGACCCAAGCATTGCTGGAGTGGGAGACCATAGATTCAGATCAGATCGGTGACATCATGGAGGGACGTGCCCCACGTCCGCCCAAGCCTTCTAAAGCGGTACCGACATCTAAGGATGACGCCCCCCCAGCAGCACCAGCAACACCGACAGCAACTACGACACCAGCGCAGGAAGTGTAAGAATCGGCTACAGGTCGTCAGTAGGGAGCAAAAAACAATGCGAGCTTTAATGCTCGCATTGTTTATTTAAGTCATAACTTCTTGTTCTTCAGTTCACACACTCTTGTCTCTTCAGTGCGGTAAATTTAGCCTTTCTCTACGGCGACCCATCATCATGGGGGTCGTTAATGTC
>CAJBQQ010000009.1 GCA_903957805.1 uncultured Pseudomonadota bacterium
CTCCATCCCTGAAACTGCATCAATGCCACCAGAGTTGCAAGGATCAGGCCAATCGCTGCTCCCAGATATGGGACAAATACCAACATTCCAGCCAACAGTCCGATCGGCAGCGCGAATTCAAGGTCTACCAGCCACAGCCCAGTCACGTAGCAAAGACTCATCAGCAGCATAACCGCCAACTGCCCACGCAAGAATTCCGCCAGCACGCGATCGGTCTCAAATGCGAGCGCATGAGCCTGCTCAAGCCAGCGGCGCGGAATCATTTCATCGACACGTCTGACCAACCCATCCCAGTCCCGTAACAAGTAGAACAGTACCACCGGCATCAGAAGCAGATTCATGAAAAACTCTACCACCGCCATCCCACCGCTGGTGAGCGATGGCAGCAGCTTCGCTGCCGCTCCACCCGCACTCTGCCAGTGCTGCACCAACAATTGCTTGAACGTGGCAACATCTAGATCTAGGCTAATGCCCAGATACGCTTCCAGCCAGGGGATTAAGTTGATCTTGATTGTTTCAAGATAGTCCGGTGCCCGCTCAATCAATCGTGAGATTTCTTTCTCGAACAGCGGCAACATGATCAGAATCAATGCCAAAAAAACACTCATCAACAACAGAATCACCAGCAAGGCGCCAAGGGTGCGCGAAACTTTTCCCGTCGCTATTCGCGCCATCAAGGGATTACAGATATAGGCAATGATCCCCGCCAGCATGAATGGGGTGAGTATTGGACTTAGTAAATAAACCAGCATTCCAGCGGCAGTGGCGAGCGCCAGCCACCATAGATAATGCAGATCGTCGGAGTGTTTAAGGTCCATTTACGGTAAAATCGTATACTTAATCTTGCACTCTATCTGCAATGAAACGAGAACTCAACTTACGAACACCCATAATAATTTAAACCCCGTTCGATACTGATCCTCTGACAAGAAATCTACCCCTATTTATAAACATATGATGCATCGACACTTTTTATTTCTGCTCTCGGTTAGTAACCGTATTTAGTTAACATCTTGAACTCTTAGAGGTAGCCTTGACTGCATCCAATTCAGGAAACCCACTTCCAACCCATCTATCCTATCGAGATGCTGGTGTAGACATCGATGCCGGCGATCGCCTAGTGGAAAATATCAAGCCCTATGCTAAGCGCACCATGCGCCCGGAGGTGCTTGCCGGGATCGGCGGTTTTGGAGCGCTGTTCGAAATCTCCAAAAAATACCGTAACCCAGTATTGGTGACAGGCACCGATGGTGTCGGCACTAAATTGAAGCTCGCATTCGAGCTCGGCAAGCATGATAGTGTGGGCATAGACTTAGTCGCGATGAGCGTCAACGATATCCTGGTGCAGGGAGCGGAGCCATTATTTTTTCTGGATTACTTCGCCTGTGGCCGACTGGATGTCGACATCGCTACCCGGGTCGTGAAGGGCATCGCTGCAGGCTGTGAACAAGCGGGCTGCGCCCTGATCGGCGGCGAGACCGCAGAAATGCCTGGCATGTACCCAGAGGGTGAGTATGACCTTGCAGGCTTTGCCGTGGGTGTGGTTGAGAAGGACATGATCATCACCGGACTCACTATCCAGCCGGGTGATGCGCTGTTGGGCTTAGCCTCCAGCGGCGCACACTCTAACGGATACTCACTGATCCGTAAGATTATTGAAAAGAACCACACAGAACTGTCTACTGATTTTAACGGTACGGCGTTAGGGGACATGATCATGACTCCAACCCGTATTTATGTGAAGCCACTGCTTGAACTGATGCGGCATCTGCCGGTTAAAGGTATGGCCCATATCACCGGTGGCGGGTTAGTGGAAAATATCCCTCGCGTCTTACCTGAAAACGTCACTGCAATACTGCAGAAATCCGCATGGGAGATGCCTCCCCTTTTTCACTGGCTTCAACAGGAAGGTAATGTGACTGATAGCGAGATGCACCGAGTCTTCAATTGTGGTATCGGAATGGCTCTGATCATTGCCCCAGAAAATATTGAATCGGCAAAGCGAATATTGCGCTCCGCAGGCGAGACCGTATGGCACATCGGTACCATCCGAGAGCGTGATCCCGGCGCGGCTCAAACAATAATTGAGTAAGCAACGAATCGAGTCTCCCCCACCTCTCCCATGAAGTCCCTTGTCATCTTGATCTCCGGTCGCGGCAGCAATATGCAGGCACTGATCGAGGCCCATCTGCCGGTTAAGATTGCTGCAGTCATCAGTAGCAATCCTGAGGCAGGGGGTCTTGAGATCGCAAGAATGCACTCAATTGAGACGCGGGTGGTGGATCAAAAGGCCTATCCAGACCGCGCGACATTCGATACGGCATTGGCAGAAAAAATTGATTCCTTTCAACCTGACTTGGTGGCGCTTGCCGGATTCATGCGCATTCTTGGCGACAAGTTTGTTGAGCATTACCATGGCAGGCTGATGAACATTCACCCATCGTTACTACCCGCCTTTCCCGGTCTCGACACCCATACTCGCGCTTTAAAGGCGGGCGTTAAAATCCATGGTTGCACCGTGCATTTTGTTACACCGCAGGTTGATCATGGCCCCATCATTACTCAGGCAGCAGTCCCGGTACTGCCAGATGACACCTCGAAAACGCTTTCTGCAAGAGTGCTTCAACAAGAGCACCGGATATACCCTGAGGCCATACGCTGGTTCTTAGAAGATCGGTTGCAACTCTCTCATAACCATGTCTCGGTGAGTGGTGCCATTATGGACGACTCGGCCCTGAACTCACCAAAACTACTCGGATGAAAGTCCTAGCTTTTGCCTTGCTTTGGGGACTGAGTCTCTCTGCCCTAGCGGATGCCATACCCACCCGGATCGCTATCAACTACTCAATCAGATCAGGCGCCTTGGAAGGGGAAGCGAATGACACACTGGAAATAAAGCAAGAGAATGGTACCCGCAACTATGCAATCAGCAGTGCAATCCGGGCCCTCGGTCTGCTGGCTCTGGCACAGTCAGGCAATATTTTACGCGATAGCGTAGGTACTATCACCGAACAGGGGCTACAGCCAAGTCGCTTCTTCGACCAACGCGCTGACAAGCTACCAAGGGTATCCACTTTCGACTGGGAGAAGGGTTTACTGACCATCAATAACCGAGGGAATGAGCAACAAAAGCCCCTTCCTGTTGGTACCCAAGACAGACTAAGCTTTTTATATTGTTTTGCGTTCTCTCCCCCTCCGAATGATGGGCCTCTAGAGGTCTATGAGACAGATGGCAGGACCCTCAAGCTCGTACACTACGTGGTTGATAAGGAGACCCTTAAAACACCGATAGGCGAACTTGAGACCATCGTTCTGACAAAACTACTACATGGAGATGACAAGCTCGTGCGCAAGATCTGGCTTGCCCCTGCTTATTACATGCTGCCGGTGCGTATCGTGTCGACTGAAAGCGACCTCCTGTTAGATCATATGGTCACAAGAATAAGTTATGGTGATGCAAGTGGGCTCCGTCTGGAGATTGAACTTTTACCGTAACTAATGGGCGGCCGATCATGGGCATCATTCATACCCTGTTTTAACATTTGTAGCTCCCGTCTTATCTTTATATGGGCCCTCACCCTCTTCACTTTATTTTAGGATTCTGATAGATGCGTCTCACCCCTGATCACCTCGATATGACTATCGCTGCGCTACGTGCTGTGCTTCCACTTGAGCATCCTGCAGATGCTATTTTGCGGCACTTTTTCCGTGATAGCCCTGAGCTCGGTTCAAATGATCGCGCTTTCATTACCGGAATAGTGTTCGGTATTCTTCGTCACCGATTCTTCCTTGAGCATGCTGCCAACACGACCACACCTCGCCCGCTACTGCTTGCTTACCTAGTCAAATTTCAAGGCATGAACATGCGAGAACTGACGCCGCTCGTCAGCGAGTCAGAGGCTAAATGGCTTACAGGGATCAAGGCAGAAACACCTGAATCGCAGCCACTTGCCATTCAGGCTGAGTTTCCTGAATGGCTGATAGACAAACTGCGCGGAGGTATGACAGATCCTGATATTCTCAGCCTGGGGCGGTCGCTACAGCAACCAGCATCACTGGATCTGCGCGTCAACACTTTGCTCACTAACCGTGATGAAGTGCTAGCGGCCTTAAAAAAAGATGGCATCGAGTGCGAAGCCACTCCCCTCTCTCCGAGCGGCATCCGTCTGCCCGGCAAGCCCACAATCAATCGTCATGAACTCTTTCTAACTGGCAGGGTGGAAGTGCAAGACGAAGGTAGCCAGTTACTGGGTTACTTGCTTGCACCAAAACGCAACGACATGATTGTGGATTTCTGCGCCGGCGCAGGCGGCAAGACACTGATGCTGGGTGCACTGATGCATTCACAAGGCCGTGTTTATGCCTTTGATATCTCTGAGAATCGTCTCAATAATCTAAAGCCGAGGCTCAAACGCTCCGGTCTATCCAATCTACACCCTCAGCGTATCTCTAATGAGAATGACATCAAGGTCAAACGCCTGACCGGGAAAATCGACCGGGTTCTCGTGGACGCACCATGCAGCGGGCTCGGTACGCTGCGTAGGAATCCGGATTTGAAGTGGCGGCAATCTCCTCAGAGCATCGAAGATCTAAAACGTAAGCAATCATCGATCCTTGCATCTGCGTCTAACTTGCTCAAGCCTGGTGGAAGACTAGTCTACGCAACATGCAGCTTTCTGCCCGAGGAGAACCAAGAAATCATTGAGCGCTTTCTGATCGACCATCCTCGTTATTCTCTTCTGAATTGCGCCGATCTTTTGTCACAGCAGAAGATTCCGCTAGACACTGGAAGATATCTCCAGCTATCGCCTGCCCTTCATGGTACCGACTGTTTTTTTGCTGCCGCACTCGAACTTGCGGTTAAGTAATCATGGCTCAGGGATATCTCCTCAAATTCAAGGAGCCCCCACCACACACTGAGACTCGTAACAATAGCGCCAACCCCGCAGCATGTATCTCTGTAACAGCCGTCTGTAGTCCGTTCCCTAGCTCATGCTAAAATAAATCTTCGCTCTGACTCACTTCTATGCCGCCCAACAACGAAATCCACAGCCTGCTACTCAGCCTGATCACTGATATCCAAGAGGTGACCATCCTGTGGCAGCTCGGTGTCTTGCTCTTAAGTTCGGGACTTGCTTGGTTAGCACAGAAACTGCTTGCTGAGCGCATCAGCTCGCAAGTAAGCGCGGACAATACACCCGTCATTAGTGCAAGCAACTTTAACCGGTTGATGACACCTATCTCAGCCCTCGTCCTAGTAGCTCTCGGTCGATGGATGCTCAATCACTGGTACCCGACACATCTTCTCAATATTGCTATTCCATTACTCTTCGCATTGGCACTGGTTCGCGTCACCATCTACATACTCCGCCGAGTTTTCCACGACCAACAATGGATCCATCCTTGGGAGCGTACCATCGGCTGGATCGTATGGTCCATCGTGGCACTGCATATCATTGGCATACTGCCAGGGATACTGGACATGCTCGACGCTGTCGCTTTTTACGTTGGTCAGCACCGACTCTCAGTAATGCTAATCCTTCAAGGGATACTGGTATTAACGGCTAGCTTGCTGCTGGCACTCTGGCTCTCGAATTCAGTCGAGTCACGAGTTATGCGTGTCGAAGCGATGGATATGAACCAGAGAGTAGTAGTAACAAAAGTCGCACGCACTCTGCTAATTCTGCTGAGCGTGTTGATTACGCTACCGATCGTTGGGGTTGATATTACTGTACTGTCAGTGTTCGGTGGCGCCCTCGGCGTAGGCCTGGGGCTGGGTTTACAAAAAATTGCGAGTAACTACGTCAGCGGTTTCATTATCCTGCTGGACCACTCACTACGACTTGGCGATGTAGTGACCGTTGATAATCATACCGGCCGCGTCGTTGACCTTACCAACCGGTATGTAGTGCTGCATGGCCTCGATGGGGTCGAGTCCATCGTTCCTAACGACACCTTCATCACTTCTACCTTTATCAAGCAGACACATACCAATAATCGGGTACGTCTGGCACTTACTGTGCAGATAAGTTATGGAAGTCCACTAGAAGTGGCTATGCGTGTCATGCGGGAGGCAGCGCTCAAACAACCGCGTGTAATCTCCGAACCGGAGCCAATGGTATTTCTAAAGGAATTTGCCGACAACGGATTTAATCTCGAACTGCATTTCTGGATCAACGATCCGGAGGAGGGGCAGATTGGATTACGTTCCAATATCAATATGGAGATCTGGCGAGAGTTCCAAAATAACGGCATTGAGATCCCCTTCCCGCAGCAAGAGGTCCGTTTGATTGATAAGGCTTAGCGGAATGTGGCCACTAACGGCGACCCCGTGCAAGTCTTGCTTCAACCGGTTTGTGTTGTTTTTTTCTGAATGAACTCGATCTTGTAGCCGTCTGGATCTTCTACAAAAGCGATCACTGTGGTGCCATGCTTCATCGGTCCCGCTTCACGCGTAACTTTGCCACCACGCCTTTTTACTTCCTCGCATGAACGATAGGCGTCATCCACTTCGATTGCGACATGACCATAACCCCCACCCAGATCATACCTCTCCACTCCCCAGTTATGGGTCAACTCCAATACTGAACCATCTGCCTCATCCTGATAACCGACAAAGGCTAAAGTAAATTTTCCGTCCGGGTAATCCCTACGGCGCAACATTTTCATGCCTAGCACTTCAGTATAAAACTCAATCGACTTTTCTAGGTTACCCACCCTCAGCATGGTGTGCAAAATACGCATTCAGATTTCAACCATTTCAAAATCATCTTTGCGCGCGGCGCATTCAGGGCAGGTCCAGTTCATCGGCACGTCTTCCCAACGTGTGCCAGGGAGAATTCCCTCTCCCGGTAACCCTTCAGCTTCATCATAGATGAAGCCACAGATAAGGCACATGTAGCAACGGTATGGAGTTTCAGTAGTGGTCATGATTGGAATGATTTAGGTTAAAATAATATTTTACGATATTAGCCCATGTCTCAGCCACCCCCAATCGTACTTTCTTTTGCTGCAAGCGATCCTAGCGGTGGGGCCGGTATTCAGGCCGATATTCTGACTCTTGCAAGCATGGGTTGCCACCCCCTATCAGTCATCACGGCCATTACTGTGCAAGATACTGCTGGGGTAGATGGAGTCATGTCTTTGGATCCAGAGTGGGTCGCGGATCAAGCACGTGCGGTGCTGGAAGATATGCCAGTGAATGTTTTCAAGATTGGGATGCTGGGAAGTGCTGAGATCATTATGGCCATTGCGGAGGTCATCTCTGATTATCCCGATATCCCTCTGGTTCTTGATCCAATACTCGCCTCCGGACGTGGTGACGAACTTGCCAACGAGGATATGTTGGCAACAATGCGTGAGTTGCTGATTCCCCAAGCCACCATTATCACTCCCAATAGCATGGAAGCACGGCGACTGGCGCAGAACGATGATGATGATCAAGACTCACCAGACTTACACCAATGCGCCCAGAGGCTCCTCAGCATGGGCTGTGAATACGTACTCATCACGGGCACTCATGAGAATACAACACAGGTTGTAAATACTTTGTACCAATCGGATGTGGTCGTCCGATCAGATGCCTGGCCGCGACTTGCCGGTTCCTACCACGGTTCTGGATGCACGCTGGCCTCAGCCATTGCAGCCGCTATTGCCAATGGGTTACCCATCGCTGAGTGCGTTTATGAGGCACAAGAGTACACATGGCGAACCCTGAAAGCGGGCTTCCGTCCGGGAATGGGGCAATATCTACCGGACCGGTTATTCTGGGCTTACGATGCAACTGATGTTGAAAATGGTGAC
>CAJBQQ010000010.1 GCA_903957805.1 uncultured Pseudomonadota bacterium
CGCATTGACCCGTGTAGACGCTCAGGGGCAATCGTCGCGGCAGGGAGAAGAGACTGGAGTGAGGTCTCTATACATTCTTGGCGGCCTCTTGCCCATTCTTTGAAGTCAGTGGTCATCAATACTGGTTGGCGAGAAATTTTTGAGTGTACCAGATTCGAGCATGCGTACCTGCTGCTGTGCGTCTTGTAACTTGGATTGACAGTATTGTAGAAGTTCTGTCCCACGTTTGTGAGCCGAGAGAGAGACTTCAAGCGGCATTTGTCCTGTTTCCATTTCAACTACAATACGTTCTAGCTCTGTTAACGCTGCTTCAAAGCTTTCTGGTTGCGCTAATTTAACGTGTTTGGTGAGTTTTGTCATGATGAGCTTATGGTTACATGAGCAGTCTTCGAACCGGTAGCAGCAAAAGTAACGCAATAAGAGGGGTCAGGTCAATTAAATACGTTACTTCTCAAATGGCCTATTACAGGCAGGGGAATTTTTTGTGGTGTAGAGGCTTGGAAAATTAGCGGTTAACCATAGCTACCATGATGAAGGTATACTTTGACGGGCCCCAGAGCCCGTGTGGGTTTCTAATGCACTTTAGAGCTCCAGTCGGGCGCTATCGATTTTAGGCAGCGACATCCTGCTTCAAACTACCTTTCTTAACATATTAGGAAGATATACAGTAATAACATGTCCAATCTTGTTAATGTCTCGCAACGCATGCAAAGGCCGGTACAGCTACCGGTCGACTGGTATTTCGACCCCCATATTCTTGAATTGGAAACGCAGCTTCTGTTCGACCAAGGAGTTGGCTACGTTGGTCACGAGGCGATGCTGCAGAGCATCGGTGACTATCAGGTGCTTGAGTGGATGGGGGATGCCAAGGTATTGGTACGCCATAAAAATGGCATTGAGCTGTTATCAAATGTTTGTCGTCACCGGCAATCTCTATTACTTAAGGGGCGCGGCAATGCCAAGAACATCGTTTGCCCTGTGCACCGATGGACTTACGATTTAGCGGGAAAGCTACTAGGAGCGCCGCACTTTCCTGAAAACCCATGCCTTGATCTTGGAAGGACTCCTCTAAAGAGTTGGAATGGCCTACTTTTTGCGGGCAGGCGCGATGTCATGCGCGATATGGCTAACCTAAGCGTCTTGAAGGATTTTGATTTTTCTGGACATGTGCTAGAGCGGGTGCAGATAGAAGAGTACGCCTGCAACTGGAAGACCTTTATCGAGGTATACCTGGAGGACTACCATGTCGAGCCATACCATCCGGGGTTGAGTCGTTTTGTTGACACAAGGGAGTTGAAGTGGGAGTTCGGTAATTGGTACAGCGTACAGACAGTGGGGATCAATCACGACTTGGTCCATCCGGGTACGCCAGTTTATGCTAAGTGGCATGAGCAATTATTGCGACAAACTGCTGGTAGGATCCCTGCCCACGGCGCCATCTGGATGCTCTACTATCCCAATGTCATGTTGGAGTGGTACCCCCATGTGCTCATTATCAGTACGTTATTGCCGGCAGGGGCAGACCGTTGCACCAATGTGGTTGAGTTCTACTATCCGGAGGATATCGCCTTATTTGAGCGGGAGTTTGTCGAGGCGGAGCAGGCCGCCTATCGTGAGACTGCGGTCGAAGATGACGAAATTTGTAAATTACTGACTGCTGGTCGCCGTGCTCTATATAAGCAGGGCATTAATGAAGTTGGTCCGTATCAGTCACCGATGGAAGATGGCATGGTGCACTTTCATGAATTTTTGCAGCGGGAAGTTGGATGCTATATCTCATGATCATCGGGTGGGATTGAATGCTGGAGTGGCAAGTCATGCCGCCGCATGCCAACCACTCCTGCTTATGAACAACTGATGCGCTCTCTCTGGATGGTCGTTGCCGGTTTTCTGTTTAGCTGCATGGGCGTATTCGTCAAGCTCGGGGCGGCACACTTTTCCAGTATTGAGCTGGTATTCTACCGATCGCTATTTGGCCTGCTATTGATTTATGCGGTGGTCCGGATACAGAGACTCCCCCTCGCTACTACACACTGGAAGAGCCACTTCTGGCGAGGGTTTTCAGGCCTCGGTGCGTTGCTGATGTTTTTCTTTTGCATTGTACAACTACCGTTGGCGACAGCAGTAATGCTCAATTACACCTCGCCACTATTCCTGGCCTTATTTACTACTGTTATTCTGAAAGAGCATTTCCACGGGGCGCTTGTCACGGCTGTAATGTTAGGGTTTGTCGGTGTGATTTTATTGTTACGTCCGATACTGCAGGAGGATCAATGGATCGCTGGCCTGATCGGTCTATGTTCAGGTTTTTTTTCTGGCATCGCTTATCTCAATGTCAAAAAACTCACAAGTCTGGGCGAGTCTGATTGGCAGGTCGTGTTTTATTTTACTTTGATCTGCAGCCTCGTCACTGGTGGTTGGATGCTGCTCGACACCTTTAGCCCGGTCACACTAGATAATGTGTCGTTGTTGTTAGGTATTGGCATTACTGCAACACTTGCGCAGCTTGCGATGACGAGGGCCTACCGAACTGGAAAGACGCTGGTGGTGGGTGCTTTGGCCTATAGCACGGTGGTATTTTCGAGCCTGTGGGGCATTCTATTCTGGAGTGACGTATTGCCACTGGTGGCATGGTTAGGTATGGGGATGATCGTGGTTAGCGGGTTACTGTGTCTCAGCGTCTCGCCATCAGTACGCGATTAATCGCGGCAATTAATTGAGACAGGATTTGCGTTGTGGTAGGCAGTTGCCTATGATTAGTCGGTTACTTTTTGGGGATGAGTCCATGATTACTATTCAGAAAACCGGCAACCTGATCACTGTCGCCGCACTCGGCGAGTTTACCTTGACCGACTACAAGGAGTTCGAGGAGGAGGTGCTTTACAAGTCTCATTTTGATGGCAGGGCCAATCTTCTATTCGACTGGCGTGATATGGTGAGTTACACCTTCGACGTTGCGTGGGAGGAGATCAAGTTTGCGCGTGAACATGGCAGTGAATTTAACCG
>CAJBQQ010000011.1 GCA_903957805.1 uncultured Pseudomonadota bacterium
ACCGCCCTGAGCGGACCGATACTCGATCTAGAAAGGCGCATCCTTGATGCGATGCCTGTTATCGAGCATTGGCTGCGTGGACAGTGGCAAGAGCATGCTGTGCCGTTTTATTGTTCTGTGGATCTTCGCAACAGTGGTTTTAAACTGGCGCCGGTGGATACCAATCTGTTCCCTGGTGGATTCAATAATCTAAATCCAGACTTCATGCCGCTCTGTGTCCAGGCGATGATGGCGGCGGTTGAGAGAATCTGCCCGGATGCCCATAGCGTGCTGCTGATCCCGGAGAATCACACACGCAATATTTTTTATCTGCAAAATGTGGCTACTTTGCAGGCCATCATGCGGCATGCCGGACTCAATGTTCGTATTGGCACATTGCTGCCAGAGATTACGATTGCGACTACGATCGACCTCCCCAATGGAGGCGGCATCATGATCGAACCAGTCTTGAGACAGGGGAATCGACTGAGTGTTGAAGGGTTTGACCCCTGTGCTGTACTGCTTAATAACGATCTCTCAAGTGGAATACCCGAGATTCTGCAGAACCTGGATCAGACAATCATCCCACCGTTACACGCCGGTTGGGCAACACGGCGAAAATCTCAGCACTTCATGGCCTACGATGGTGTGGCTCAAGAATTTGCCAATCTAATCGGTATCGATCCATGGCTTATCAATCCCTACTTTGCTTATTGCGGGGAGATCAATTTTCATGAGAAAAAAGGTGAGGACTGTGTCTCTGGGAATACAGATGAGATCCTGCGTGAGATCCGGGAGAAGTACGCACAGTACGGTGTAAAGCAGGACCCATTTGTCATCGTTAAGGCCGACGCTGGTACTTATGGAATGGGTATCATGACGGTGAGAGATGGTGACGAGGTACGGGCGCTGAGCCGCAAACAACGAAATAAAATGTCAGTAGCTAAGGGCGGTCTACCGGTGACCAAGGTTCTAGTGCAGGAGGGGGTATATACCCTTGAAAGTATTAATCAGGCGGTGGCAGAACCAGTAATCTATATGATCGATCGTTACGTAGTCGGGGGTTTTTATCGGGTGCACACAGGTCGAGGTGTAGACGAGAACCTCAACGCGCCGGGCATGCACTTCGAACCCTTGGCCTTTGCAACGACAAGCCTGTTGCCTGATCGTGAGGCCCACCCAGATTCCGCTCCTAACCGGTTCTATGCTTATGGAGTGGTGGCCCGGTTGGCATTGCTGGCCGCTGCCCGTGAGCTGGAGAGGGGCGTTGCACCCACTCCCGCTAAAACATAATCAGTGATCAGCAATGAGACTCGCTTTCATCCTCGACCAACTCGACTCGATTAAGACTTATAAGGATTCTAGCTTCGCTATGATGCGCGAGGCGGCTGTTCGAGGTCATCAATTATTTGTCATGCATCAGGGAGACTTGGCGTGGAAGGGTGGCATGACGGTCGGATTCGCACGCCCGTTGAAATTGACGGGGGTTGAGAGCGGCGGGCATGAGTGGTACCGAGCAGAAGAGGCTAAGGAAACCCCGTTACAGGAGTTTGATGCAGTACTGATGAGGAAGGACCCTCCATTCGATATGGAGTATGTTTATAGCACCTACCTACTGGAACTGGCAGAGGGTCAGGGGGCACGTGTCTTCAATAGTCCTCGAGGGATACGAGATCATAATGAGAAGTTAGCGATCGCGAGTTTCCCCCAATTTATCGCGCCAACACTGGTCACTCGGCAGGAGCGTTTAATCCGTGATTTTTTGGCAGAACACCGAGACATCGTCTTGAAGCCTCTCGATGGCATGGGTGGGGCGAGTGTATTCCGCGTTCATAGTGCTGACCACAATATCAGCGTGATCCTCGAGACTCTGACGCACTACGGTACCCGAACGATCATGGCTCAGCGTCATATACCCGAGATTTCTCAGGGGGATAAGCGCATCCTGCTGATAGACGGCGAGCCTGTGCCTTACTCATTAGCAAGAATTCCTAAGGTGGGTGAGTCACGCGGCAATCTGACTGCGGGTGGTACGGGTATAGCGCAGCCACTCAGTGATCGAGACCGTGAGATCGCATCTTCGCTGGGTCCGGTCTTACGCGAACAGGGTTTATTGTTGGTGGGACTGGACGTGATCGGTGACTATCTCACAGAGATCAATGTTACCAGCCCTACCTGCATGCGAGAGATCGCCGATCAGGTTGGTTTTAATGCAGCCGCAATGATGATCGATGCGCTCGAGAGGGTCTGTAACTAGGGCTCTCAGAGTATTCAAAAGGGACAGCAAGTCGACGGCGTCGGGAATGCTAGAATAATATACTTTCCAGTTTTCACCTTTCAACCTTCAATATTACACAGCAAGATTAAACATGATTGGAATCCTAATTATCTCTCACGGAAATCTCGGCGATAGCCTAATCCACTGTGCCAACCACGTCATGGGAGAGAGGCCTCAACAGTTACTGCATCTTGATGTCACGATCAAAGACGACCCCGATATCACTCTATCCCAGGGGTTGGCGTTGATACAGCAGCTTGAACATGGTGATGGGGTGCTGGTGCTGAGTGATATTTGTGGCGCAACACCCTGCAACATCGCCAGCCGATTGAGCAATCCCGGCAAGGTGGAGTGTCTCGCCGGCGTCAACCTACCGATGCTGGTGAGGGCGCTTACTTATCGAAATGAACCACTGGCAGTGGTTGTTGAGAAAGCGCTG
>CAJBQQ010000012.1 GCA_903957805.1 uncultured Pseudomonadota bacterium
GCGGGTGCCGAGGAATTGATCTTTTATCAGATTGCCGATGAGAATGTCTCCGGTACCACCAAGTATGTCTGGTACCGCGAACATACCTAACACCGGTATAAATACCAGCACCGAACCTGAGAAAACCCCTGGCAGGGATAGCGGCCAGGTGACGTGCCAGAATCTTTGCCAGGCATTAGCACCCAGATCTTGCGCTGCATCCAGTAGTGCGGGATCGTGTTTCTCCAGATTGGTATAGAGTGGCAATACCATGAAGGGAAGGTGTACATAAACCATCCCAACTATTACCGCGAATGGAGAAAATAAAAGTGTCACCGGCGCAACTCCGAAAGTGTTCAGAACCCCATTAATAAAGTGGCTGAAGACTGACTCTGGGCCGAGGATAATCATCCAGGCATAGATGCGGATGAGGAAATTGCTGGCGAAGGGCAGTACCACCAGGAGCACCATCAGATTGCGGAAACGTTTTTCTCTGCGAGCGATCAGTAGGGCTAGTGGGTAGGCCATGATGAGACAGATCAGCGTGCTGGTTGCGGCAACAATAAAGGATTTAAGAAAGACTTCAGCATATAAAATATCGCTGAAAAAGAACTGGTAGGTTTCCAGTGTCAGGCCATGCTCTCCCTGGGTAACCTCGGTAGGTAATGTGATCGGGGCTAAGCCACCAAATTCCCCAGGAAATCGCAGCGAGGTGAATAGCATGATCAGGCTAGGGGTAACGAAGAAAACCAGTAGAAATACCAACGGCGGCCCACTCACCAGCCACTTGGTAACGCGGTTTTCTTTAACCTCATTTCTAATCATTGAGAAAAGTACCGGCATCATGACGCCAGGAGACTGTAACCGAATCACCAGTTTCAAAAAATTGGGCACGCCCCGGTGCTGAATTGGGGAGCAGGGCTTCAATACGAGCGCCGTTTGGAAGTTCTACGATATAGGTAGTTATATCGCCCACATAAAGAAAGCCCTGTACCTTGCCTGTAAAATTATTCTTCAGTTCCACTTCTTCCGTATGATGAGTAATCCGGACCTGCTCTGGACGTATCGCCAGCACCCCTGCATCTCTAGTTTTGACACCTTCTTTACTGGGAGCAGTGACTTCACCGAGTCCAGCGACGATGAGCCTTAAGTGTGATGGGCTGGCTTCTAGCACTTGGGCGTTCATAATGCTGATTTTGCCGATGAAGTCAGCAACAAAACGGTTTTTTGGGAAGCTGTAGATTCTGGAGGGTGCATCAAGTTGTTCGACCTTTCCTTGATTCATCACTGCAATGCGGTGAGACAGTGCCAGTGCCTCATTCTGTGCATGGGTGATGAACACAAAGGTGACCCCCCTTTCTTTCTGGAGATTAATCAGCTCGATCTGCATCTCCTCTCGCAACTTTGCATCTAACGCCCCTAGCGGCTCATCTAATAGAAGCAAGCGTGGGCGATTAATCAATCCCCTGGCAAATGCAACACGCTGTCTCTGACCTCCTGATAATTCTTGAGGGAAACGGGCGCCAAGGTTTGACAGACGAACGTCATCAAGGGCCTCTTTGACTCTAGAGTTAATTTGATCAAGTGCTGAGCCTGCCATTTTTAAAGGAAAAGCGATATTCTCTGAGACGGTCATGTGCGGAAACAGCGCATAACTCTGGAACACAGTATGGATGGGGCGTTTTTCTGGAGGGATATCGGCCATATCCTTACCATCTAAAAGGATCTGACCAGCATCGGGTAGGTCGAACCCGGCGATCATGCGCAGTAGAGTGGTCTTGCCGCAACCGGAAGGGCCTAGCAGAGTAAAGAACTCACCAGATTCAATACTAATGCTGATGTTGTCTATTGCGGTGAAATCGCCAAAGCGACGTGTCACATTGCGGATTTCAAGTAGCGCCATGATGGATTAACTTAGTCTATCCGTATCACCACATATGCCAGAGTAGTAATGTCGCCAACAATAATACGAGCACAGACAGCAAGCGGCTCTGACGCTTTTTTTCGATGAGCAACTGATTCATTTTATCTTCAAGCATCTGCGTTCGATTGTCACTTAACGCGTGATGAAGCAGGCGCGGGAACTGTGGAAACAGAACGGCCCAAGTGGGGATCTCCTTACCGAGGCGACGAACTAGTCCGCGCCAGCCGAGTTGATCCGACATCCAATTTTCAAGGTATGGTTTGGCAGTGGTCCATAGATCGAGATTCGGATCAAGGTCGCGCCCGAGTCCTTCGATATTCAACAGAGTCTTTTGCAATAAGACTAGCTGAGGCTGGATCTCGACGTTGAAGCGGCGAGAAGTCTGGAATAACTGCAATAGTACATGACCAAATGAAATCTCCTTCAGTGGCTTGTCGAAGATAGGCTCACAGACGGCACGGATCGCGGTTTCAAAGTCATCTACACGCGTATCCTTTGGTGCCCAACCTGCTTCAACATGTGCCTGTGCCACGCGCTTGTAGTCGCGGCGGAAGAATGCCAGAAAGTTCTGTGCTAGATAATTCTTGTCCTCATCTGTGAGAGTGCCCATGATGCCGAAATCAACTGCGATGTAGCGTCCATCAGTACCGACAAAAATATTACCGGGGTGCATATCGGCATGAAAATAGCCATCACGAAAAACTTGGGTGAAAAAAATCTCCACTCCTACGCGCGCAAGTTTTGGAATGTCTACACCCTGCTCTTGTAGTCTCGCCACATGGCTAATGGGGATGCC
>CAJBQQ010000013.1 GCA_903957805.1 uncultured Pseudomonadota bacterium
ACCATTTTCCAATACCTGGACCCGCGGACCATCTAGACCGCGAATGATGGGGCGCCCTGCACCTGGGCCAAAGGAGCTTGATGCCACGCCGAGCTCACGTGAGAGCGTGTCACCGATACTTGATTCGCGTTTGCGACGCAAATCCTCACCCTTCAGCACTGTGACAGGCTGCGCCATATCGAGATCACTCCGATCCTTGAAGGGGCTCGTTGTCACGACGACAGGGAGCAACTCAGTGACCTTGCCACCATCTTTTACTTGAGCGAGCGACATTCCTGGTACTGAAAGTAACAGAGCAGTGATGACGGCCTTCCACAAGGCGCTAGGTTCATGGAGTCGTGTGCACGATGTGAAACTAAGTGACATATTGTGCTTCATACAGATTCGGTAAAAGATTAGGACAGTCGATTGATTCGCAACTAAGTTGCGTTATCAGAATCAATCATGACGAGTCTGTTGGATGGCGGACAGAGATGGATCCAAACCAAACAACAAGAAATAAGAGACCCGGTGATGGGTCCGTAACTGAGAACGACTAGGGGCGAGACTAAAGTGGTGGGGCGCGAGTGAGGTAGGGAGTAGAGAAGTCTCGTAGGACGGGTCGATGGTTCAACAATGATAGTTGCTGGAGCAGTATCTTGGTAACGAAGAAGAATGTCAGGAAGGGCAGTGCGGCACTGAACGCCGTTAAGGCTAAGCAGTCGAGGCAGATACGGTCGGTGTCAGCGTTGTCATCATCTTGAGAGTGATCAGATGTGACGATGTCGACTGTATCTATATGCGCGAAGTGTGTAACCGCATGCGCTGTCTGTAAGACAGGCACTGCAAGTAGCGCCAGCACAAGGACAAGAAATAAGCTTCTAAACAGCATCATCAAATCGAATTTCCACGTGTTCAACGAGTTCTTGTTTATAGACGAGAGACTTGATCACGCGCACTCAGCGCATAATCCCTTAACCGTTAGCTCCGCCATCTGGAAGTGGTAACCAGCCGGTAGAGGCCAGTTATGTGCGGTATCGATTCCATCCAGGCAAGTTACCTTGGTACAGCGAGTGCATTTGAAGTGGGCATGCTGGTGAGCGTGCATATCCACGTTGGCACGGAAACGCCATACCCGATCATCGCTTGCTATCTTATGCACTAGGCCCTTTTCACTCAGCCATTCGAGCACTCGGTAGAGCGTAACTCGATCCAGCTGTAGATTGCCTTGCAAGCGGGTCTCAATCTCGTGGTGCGTGATGGCCCTCTGTTCAGACAACAGAATGAAAAGCGTTTGAACCCTGCTGGGGGTCACGCGGTCGCCAGTCCGTCGGATGATCTCTTTAGCTTGTTCTTGGAGGTCAGCAGTCATAAATGATCTTATTGCAACAAAGTTGCGTTTAGTATAATTGAATGATTTTATATGTGCAACAGTATTTATTGATAACATTAAAGCCTCGCTAAGACTAGCAACCATCCGCATCATCAGCCGAAAATAGTAAAAGTTCATTGATGAGACTTAAGTTCACTAAAATGCAGGGATTGGGCAATGACTTCGTCGTGATTGATGCGGTGAATCAATCCGTGTGCCTCAGTCCAGCACAGCGTCGATTGCTGGCCGACCGTCATTTTGGTGTCGGATGCGATCAGATACTGCTGGTGGAGGGGGCTGTAGGTGATGCTGATTTTCGTTACCGAATTTATAACGCGGATGGTGGCGAGGTCGAGCAATGTGGTAATGGTGCCCGCTGTTTCGTGAGGTATGTACATGACAGAGGGATGACGCAAAAAAATGAAATTCGCGTGGAGACTTCGGGTGGACTGATCATTCCCAGGTTAGAGGCCAATGGCGAGGTGAGCGTTAATATGGGGATGCCGAAATTTGAGCCGCAACAGATCCCCTTTATTGCTGAGAAACGCGCCATGACCTACTCGATCGATATCAGCGGGAGGCAGGTCGAAATCAGTGCAGTTTCTCTGGGGAATCCCCATGCGGTGCAGCTGGTAGAAGATGTAGATGGAGCGCCGGTAATAACGGAGGGTGCTCTGATCGAGAGTCAT
>CAJBQQ010000014.1 GCA_903957805.1 uncultured Pseudomonadota bacterium
GCCTGGGTGACGGTATAAAGCGGCGCGATTTCGTGGTGTGGTTTACGCTGATTGCGATACCCCATCTTGTTCTGCCATTCCGTTTCTTTTTCTTGGATATGAGCACTATCCTTCAGCATCACTTGTAGCAGGTCAGTGGTTGCGGAAGTGGTATAGACGGAGCCTCTGAAGCCCAGTGCCGCTAACCTTGGCAGCAACCCGGAATGGTCGATATGGGCATGGGTGAGTAGAATGAAATCGAGTTTGTCGGGGTTGAAGCCGAAGGGTGCATGGTTCTTATGATCGGCTTCGCGTCCGCCCTGAAACATGCCGCAGTCGACTAAGAAGCTCACACCATCGGCCTCGACTAGATAACTTGAGCCCGTAACTTCGCCAGCTGCGCCGAGAAAAGTGAGTCTCATGAGCATGCACCATCGCAATTGATGATCAGCATGAGTCTAGTGCTCGTAAAGTTCCTGTTACCAGCATGTCCATCTCCTGCTCGTTAATTACATATGGCGGCATGAAGTAGACGGTATTCTCCAGTGGTCGCAATAGCAATCCTTGCTTGAGTGCCGCTTGGAAAAATTTCCCAGAAAATGCGGGATCGCTGGTTTCTACTTCAAATGCCCAGATCATGCCGCAGTTACGAAAGTTTTTTACCTTGGGATGAGATGTGATTGGTTCTGACACTCGGTTGAGATACTGAGCCTTGATGCGGTTTGCAGCGATGACTCCATCCTGTTCGAAAATATCCAGCGTAGCGAGCGCAGCGCGACAGGCGAGGGCATTACCGGAATGGGTATGCGAGTGCAGAAAGGCGCGGGCAGTCTCATCATGATAGAAAGCCTGGTAAACACTATCCGTGGTCATGACCACGGATAGTGGCAAATAACCGCCGCTCAGACCTTTTGCAAGGCACAAAAAATCCGGTGCAATATCGGCCTGTTCACAGGCAAAGAGGGTTCCCGTTCTGCCGAAACCAACCGCGATTTCATCGGCGATTAGGTGTACCTGGTACCGGTCACAGATCTCACGTGCGTGTTTGAGGTAATCGGAGTGATACATACCCATGCCTGCGGCTCCCTGAATTAAGGGCTCGAGGATCAGTGCTGCAGTCTTAGTATGGTGTCGCACCAAGAAATCTTCAAGTTGGGCGGCAGCGCGTAGCGCGTAAACTTTGGGGGACTCTCCTTGATCCGCATATCGCCAGTCGGGGGTACGGACATGGTTGCTATGACGCAGTAGCGGTGAGTAGGTCTCCCTGAATAGTGCCACATCAGTGACTGACAATGCACCCAGAGTCTCCCCGTGGTACCCATTTTGAAGACTGATGAAGTTATTTTTCTCGGGGTGACCCACGTTGTGCCAGTAATGGAAGCTCATTTTTAGTGCGATTTCTGTAGCAGATGCGCCATCGCTGCCGTAGAAACAATGACCAAGCCGACCCGGTACGATCTTGATCAGTCGCTCAGATAACTGCACCACCGGTTCGTGGGTGAAACCTGCCAGCATGACATGCTCTAACTTATCCAGTTGATCCCGGATGGCAGAATTGATGCGGGGATTGGAGTGACCGAATAAATTGACCCACCATGAGCTAATGGCATCTAGGTAGCGGCCACCATCGAAATCGTGTAGCCATATCCCCTCCCCCCGGGAGATAGGGATGAGCGGCAGCGTCTCATGCTGTTTCATCTGAGTACAGGGGTGCCAGACCGAATTTAGGCTGCGTTCTAATAAGTTTTTGTTGCTCATCTACTTGAAATTCCCGGTGTTAAGCCCTATTATTAGCACTCATAGGCAGCGAGTGCTAATTCGTTTTTGCAACAGTCTCTCAGAAGGCTGCAAATAGCATATTGGTTTTCTGAGAGTTTTCATGATGTTAATTTTAAACAGGAGAGGAATATGAAAATTCGTCCGTTACATGACCGCGTTATTGTCAAGCGGCTGGAAGAAGAACGCAAGACTGCATCCGGTATTGTCATCCCAGA
>CAJBQQ010000015.1 GCA_903957805.1 uncultured Pseudomonadota bacterium
CGGAACAAGTAAAAACTCGCTGACCTTATCTCCCACCCTCTCGAGAGGGATTACGAATCCAGGGATACGGATACGCGCACCATTTAAAGACGGCTCAATCGGCGCATCATTCCATGCTGCTCGTATCTTCTCTAGGGCCTCGATCGCGCGTGGATCACCATCCTTAAGATGGTCAAGCTTCAATCCCTTGAGAGGGGCCATCGGGTCCCAATTCTTGGGCATCAGATTGTCCCAAGTAACTTCTTTGTAGGATGGTGCGGGATTCGCTGATCTTGCTTGAGGAGTTGCCTTGCCGGTACTCTTCGAAGGAGGTGATGCTAACCGGTCACCCACCCCATAATCGGCGGCGGTGACCGTCTGTAGATTAATCGTTAACAATCCACCTATCAGAGCAGCTATGAGTCGGTATGATCGTTTGAGACTTGAGGGAGATGCCATATTTTTTATAACCTTGGTGTCAGACCATCGGCCAAAGAGATTCGGTAGGCACGATAACCCGGTATCAAGCTCACCAGAAATCCTGTGACCATGACCAACAGCAATAACTTCCATGACTCAGCCGATAACGTCCATGTTGCCAGAGATATCCCCAGGTGTGTTTCAAGAATCGGTGTTGCGAACACGCTCAACGCCATCAGACCCGATAAACCGATCAGAGATCCCGCCACAACCACCATCAGACCCTCGATCGCTAGCAGCATGAAGACCACACCCGGACCCGCTCCGACTGATCGCAGGACCGCCAGTTCCCGCCTGCGTTCTCCGAGGCCGGCCAGCACCACGGCAACCAGGCCACTCAGACCGACCCCAACCACCAACGCAGAGATGGCCAGTAGTGACTTCTCAACAATGCTGACGATCGACCAGAGCTCATCCAGCGCCACCCCAGGCAGGACCGCGAGGAGTGGTTCAGTCTTGTACTGATTGATATACCGTTGCATCTGAAAAACGCCTGCTCGGCTTTTTAATCCTATGAAGATGGCCGTGATCTCCTTCGGAGCCAGATCGAATTTACGGACATACTCAGCCGGGATCGATAGTCCCGGCATCGGCGCCCCTCCCTGCCAGTCGAGATGAATGGCCTCGATCGCTTCAAGGCTGATGTGGACACTTCGATCAACCGAGAGACCGGTCCGCTTGAGTATGCCGCTCACCCTGAATGGTTTGTCAGCATGATCTGACAGACCCATTCCACCCGCACCATGATTCAGGATGATGCTGTCACCCAGCTGATAGCCGAGTTGCTGAGCGACATCGGCACCGACCACTGCATCAAAGATATCGACGAATGGTTTTCCGGAAGAGAATGCTAATAAACGTCGATCGGCATAACGAAAGTATTCAAAGTAGTCAGTCGTGGTCCCAATAACTGCAAAGCCCCGGTGAGAATCTCCCAACGAGATCGGAACCGACCACGAGACAGAGGGATGCTGTGATAGGTTCTGGTAGCTCGACCAACGAATATTGTGGGTCGCATCACCCAATCTGAAAACAGCATAAAGCATGAGCTGGATCGGGCTGGTACGTGCACCCACCACCAGGTCTGTCCCCGATATCGATTGTGAGAAGCTCTCCCGTGCCTGGGTACGTAACTGCTCGACCCCCAAAAGAAGCATTACTGAAAGTCCAATACTGACCGCCATCAGTCCGAGTGTGGTACGGCGGTTCCAAGCGCTCGCGAAGGCGAGAAATAGGAGTGGCCTCATACCGGCCCCGCATTGAATGAGCACAGCTCACTCAGATTGATACTGCGGTTGAAGTGATGCGCCAGACGCTGGTCATGACTGACAAAGATCAGTGTGACACCCTCTTCATTGCAACGTCCGAGCAGTACATCAAGAAATTCTGACTGACGGTCTGCATCCAATGCAGAGGTGGGCTCATCCGCAATAATTAGTTCAGGGTGGCCCATCAGTGATCGTGCTGCGGCAACGCGCTGCTGCTGCCCGACCGAGAGTGAGGTTACTCTTTGCTGGGCATAGGTCTGATCCAATCCCAATTGACCGAGCAGTCGGTCTGCAGACAGTTCGAGAGAATCGGC
>CAJBQQ010000016.1 GCA_903957805.1 uncultured Pseudomonadota bacterium
ACCCTCGAGATGTCAGACATCCTGCAAAAAATCCTTTCAGTAAAAAGACAAGAGATCGCAACCGCGAGAGCGGATAAACCGATTGCGGCGTTACTTGCTAAGGCCAAGTCTGAGAGCCCGCCGAGGGATTTCATCGGTGCGATCCGCAGGAAAATAACTGCCGGATTGCCGGCAGTTATTGCAGAGATAAAGAAGGCCAGCCCGAGTAAGGGTCTTTTACGTGAGAATTTTGACCCGGCCAGTATTGCTAAGAGCTATGCGCGGAACGGCGCTGCCTGCCTATCGGTACTGACCGATGAGCAGTTCTTTGAGGGGCGCGTGCAGTACCTTATAGAGGCGCGGGCCGCATGCGATCTGCCGGTATTACGCAAAGACTTCATGCTGGATGAGTATCAGGTGATCGAGTCTCGGGCCATGGGGGCAGACTGCATATTGTTGATCGTCGCGGCCTTCTGTAAACCTGATGGTTGGAGTGCGGGGGATGGGGAGGAGAGTGACCCGGTCGCACGAATGAAAGAATTGGAGACGTTAGCACAGTCGCTCGGGATGGCGGTGCTAGTGGAGGTACACGATGGAGTTGAGCTTGAGCTCGCATTGCAACTCAATACCCCTCTCATCGGAATCAATAACAGGAATCTTCGAACATTCGATACGCGACTAGAGACCACGCTGGAACTACTAGATCATATTCCTGCAGATCGGATCGTGGTGACCGAGAGCGGGATACATGGGGTCGAGGATGTGAGTCTAATGCGAGAGCGCCGGGTTGATGCTTACCTGGTGGGGGAGGCATTTATGCGTGCAGACGATCCGGGGCTAGAATTAAAAAGATTATTCGGCTAGAATAATCTTTGTTGCGGGATCATGATGACCGCACCAAGGGCTGTAGATCAGGTAGGGCAGGGTTAAAAGGCATTTGTTACAGATTTGTTGCAATAAAGCAACACATCCTACGATTGCTAATAAAAATAACATTAATACCTTGCAACTGGCTGCGGGCTTAGGCAGAATTCATCTAACCTTCTCGAATTGAGGGGTCCAAGCTGCGGGACGCAAACCACCGCGAAACTGTCGGTGTGTAAATGTAGCTCGTTGTTTCAACTTTAAAGGAGATTTTCCGCATGAATAAGAAACTGATCGCACTGGCAGTAGCTGGCGCTCTTGCAGCCCCAGTCATTGCGTCTGCACAGGGAACAAACGTTACAATTTTTGGCCGTGTCCAACAAGAATACAGCGGTGTAGCAAGTGGTAATAATGGTGGCTCAACCGGAGACCAATCTTACCAAGGTGGCCTGAACGACAATGCTCGTTCATCACGTTGGGGTCTGCAGATCAGTGAAGATCTGGGTCGTGGATTAAAAGCCATTGCTCGTTTGGAGCAAGGTATCAATACAGGTAGCGGAACAGCAAACACACCTCGCGAGCAGTGGGTCGGTCTGTCAAGCGCGCAGTGGGGCGATGTTAAGTTTGGCCGTGTACAGTCCCCATTCAAGGACTTCGCCGGTGGTATGACCATTGATCCATTTGCGTACACCACCCTGCAGGCTAACGGTGCTGGTGCGACCATGACCGGTAGTGCAAATGGTATGGGATCAGGCGCGAATGGTTTTGTGAACGGCGCGATCCGTTTTGACTCAATTCAGACAGATGGATTCTCATTTGCTGGCTTGTTAATGCCGGGTGATGCAAACAGCTTTGATCCAACGAAGGTTGGAACTGCTGACCAATCTGCATTCGGCGGTGGACAGGGTTACACAGGCGGCAAGAATGGTGAGTGGGATGGCCAAGGAGCAGCAAAGTACGCTGGGAACTACATGGGAACTGCTTACACAGTATTCGGCGGTTACTCACGTGACAATGCAAATGATGCACAGAAAGCACTCGTAGCCACTTTAGGTTCACGTACAGAAGAAACATGGCGTGCTGGTGGTACTCTGAAGTATGACAACCTCCAGGTTGTCGGTCAGTACGAGCGGATAACGAATGCAATTGGTGCTGCAAGTTGTACCGGAGCAGCGGCTTTAGCTGCGAATCCAGTCGTTGCCTCAAGTGGCCAGTGTAATTCCGCCATGAATTTGGGTGGTGATGGCAGCATCTGGCACGTTGGTACTAACTACCAGTGGGGCAACACCCAACTAGTAGCTCAAGGTGGCGCAACTACGGCAGAAGCGATCGGTACTTCTGCTGGACGTGATGCCAAAAGCTTTACAGTGGGTGCGATTCATTCTTTAAGCAAGCGCACTAGTTTGTTTGGTGGCTACCAGCGTGTAACGATGGGAGCAGGTCAACTCGAGGCTGCTGGCACGGACACCGGGACTTACGTTCAGGGCAACCGCAATACCTGGACAATGGGTATGCGTCACAACTTCTAATCGACTCTTGATTAGTTGAAAATGGAGCGCTTCGGCGCTCCATTTTTTTGCACATTTATTTTATGTGCCGCTTGATGAAGTTCTTTTTAAGAGTGTATGCGCGGAATTAGAGCGACACTCTAGCCCGCTAGAGTATTCAATTAGCAAGGATTACATGTTAGAATCGTTTGTTGATTTAGCAGATGAAATGAAGTCAGCGGCAATGAGGCATAGATTCTTGCGTATGTTCAATAACAGATGAAAATAGCGATTAACTATTTATTTAAGTTAGATAAAAGATTAAAGGCGGTGACTCTGTAGGGGCAATAATTACAGAGTCTAGTGAATTAATTATAGAGGGGATGCACGTGGGAGTTCCTTTACGGCAACAGATCGCAGTCGGTACGTACTTACTCAAGCAAAAACTAATGGGGGTCAAGAAATACCCTCTCGTCTTGATGCTGGAGCCATTATTCAAGTGCAATCTTGCCTGTGGAGGTTGCGGCAAGATTGACTATCCAGACGAGATTCTGGATAAACGCTTGAGCTATGAAGAGTGTATGCAAGCGGTCGATGAGTGTGGGGCGCCGATGGTATCGATCCCGGGTGGTGAGCCGCTGATCCACAAGGATATGCCACGAATCGTGGCCGGCATCATTGCACGTAAAAAATATGTTTACCTATGCACGAATGCACTACTCTTGAAGAAGAGGATCGGTGACTATACCCCGTCCCCTTATCTGACCTTCTCTATCCATCTTGATGGAATGAAGGAGCGTCACGATGCATCGGTCTGCGAAGAGGGCGTCTTCGATCGAGCGGTCGAAGCAATCAAGTTAGCGCTGTCCAAGGGTTTTAGGGTTACGATTAATTGCACCCTATTTCAGGGCGAGACCCCAAAAGATGTTGCAGAATTTCTAGATTATGCAATGGAGTTGGGTGTTGAGGGTGCAACAATTGCTCCAGGATTCAGTTACGAGAGAGCCCCTCAGCAGGGGGTCTTTATTAAGAGCGAGGACACCAAGAAGTTATTCAGAGGGATCTTTGAAATTGGCAAGTCCCGTAAATGGAAACTAAACCACTCGTCACTCTATCTTGATTTTTTGGCGGGGAATCAGAGCTATCAGTGCACACCATGGGGCAACCCAACACGGAATGTGTTTGGATGGCAGAAGCCTTGCTACCTATTGTCGGACGAGGGATATGCTGCCACCTTCCAGGAGTTGCTGGATGACACCCCTTGGGCTAAGTACGGCAATAGCAGTAATCCAAAGTGTGCTCAGTGTATGGCCCATTGCGGTTATGAAGCGACAGCAGTCGAGGATATGCTACAGAATCCATTAAAAGCGCTCGGGGTATCGATGCGCGGCCCACGGACAGATGGACCCATGGCAGCAGAACTACCAAGGATCTATGATGTATCACAGCCTCACAACCCTGGCCGAAAAGAGTTTCCGATACCGGTGGTCGTCGTTAAGAAGACAGGCTCCAGCTCGAACGAGTCTGCGGGTACCGGCACTGATGGGTAATTCTCACCTGTCTTAAGCTGAACCCGTTCAGTGTCTCTACCGGAAAGTTTGCCAATATGAGAATCTTACCCGGAATCAAGTCAGTCTCTCACCTCTGCATGATCGGGGTGTTGTTGCTAGGTGGCATATCAGCCTCCTGGGCTCAGAAGACTGACTCTAGTAGTCCAGAACAAGTCGTAAGACGCCTTCACGAATCCCTCACCGAGGCGATGCGTGAAGGAGGTCGGTTAGGGTTCAAGGGACGTTTAGAGCTCCTCACGCCGAGCGTGACACGGACTCATGAACTAGACTTTATCGCACGGACTACCCTTGGCAATCTCTGGTCGAAGCTCAGCCCAGATCAGCAAGTCACTTTTACCGATACCTTCCGTCAACTAAGTATCAGCAGCTATGCGGACTGGTTCAAGAGCCATGAGGGAGAGGCTTTTGAATTTGTAGATCAGGAGAACATGCCGCGAGAGCAGGTCCTGGTCAGGAGCCGTATCGTCAAGGGGAAGGACGAGGTTGCTCGATTGGACTATGTCTTGAGAGAGACCAAGGATGGATGGCGGATCATCAAAATCATGGCAAATGGTGTCAGTGATCTTGCCCTCAAAAGGGTCGAGTACCGATCCATCCTCGAGAGAGACGGATTCCCAGCACTCATCGACATGCTCAAGAAAAAGATCGCCGCAACAGAGAAGAGCTGAAGTTTGATCGATTCAAGACCCCCTGAAAGATGACCGCAACCGTGGAATCTTTACAAAGCCGTACTGACCGATTTTTTGCGAGATGGGTATCAGGATCCTATCATTACGCACCAGCGATACTGATCGGGTCACTGGTGGTAGCGGTGGTATGCGGGGTATACACATCACGCAATTTGGGAATGAATACCGATACCACGGACATGCTCTCGGAGCATCTTCCGTTTCGCGCGAACTACATCCAGTATAAGAAGACTTTTCCACAAGATCAGGGGATGGATACCCTGGTCGTCGTAATCGAAGCACCCACCCCCGAGCAGGCGCATAACGCTACTAAGCAACTTGCCGAGCGTCTGAAAGAAGACACCGCCAATATCAAAGGCATCTATCTCCCGAGTGGAGATATTTTTTTTGAGAGGAATGGACTTCTCTACGAGAGTCTACCCGAACTCGGACGGATTACTGATCGACTAGCGGCCGCTCAGCCCCTCATCGCACAAATCATTGGGGACCCCTCGCTACATAACTTCACATCGGTCTTAACTGCTGCGGTGGAGGAGCTCAACAAGGGGCGAAGTTTAGATCTGGCACCCGTACTTGGGGGGGTGAGCGCAACACTGGATGCAAGGATCTCTAGCACCCCGCGAGCACTGTCTTGGCAGGGCCTCTTTCGCGGAGAGCCGCAGAAGGATAGCTACCGAGAGTTGATGACAGTACAGCCCAAGCTCGACTATACGCAGATCTCAGCAGCAGAGCAGTCGATCACAGCGCTACGTAAGACGGCAGGAGATCTCGCCTTGAAGGAAGATAGGATACGATTGCGAGTGACCGGTGATGTAGCACTGGCTGATGAGGAATTGAAGAGTGCAATGACCGGGACAGAGTATGCCGGACTGCTCGCACTGGTATTGGTTGCGGGGGTGTTGTATCTCGCACTGCATACAGCGGGGCCGATCATCGGTGTTCTGCTGAGTCTGATAATGGGGCTGATACTAACGGCAGCCTTTGCGGCTGCCACGGTGGGCCACCTGAATGTCATCTCAGTTGCATTTGCAGTGCTGTATGTCGGTCTGGGAGTGGATTATGCGATCCACTTTCTGCTTCGATACCGAGAACTGTTGGAAGAGGGAGGGAGCCCTATAGAGGCTCTGAAGGGGACGGGAGGAGACACAGGATACTCATTATTTTTATGCGCCATCAGCACCTCAATCGGGTTTTATGCCTTCATGCCAACATCCTACAGCGGTGTTGCGGAGTTGGGTCTAATCGCTGGGACCGGGATGATGGTCAGCCTCGTGGTAACGTTGACATTGATGCCGGCCCTAGAAAGATACATGCCGACACGGCCCAGCAACGCGGCAGGAGTCTCAGCAGAAGCCTCTCTGGGGAGATTGCTGGAGCATCCTCTTCGTTGGCGGAAGATGGTTTATGCGGTAACGCTAGTCGCATTGGTCGCATCTTTAGCAGCGATCCCGAACATTAAGTTCGACTATAACCTCCTGAATTTGCAAGACCAAAGAGGGGAAGCAGTTCAGACATTTCGAGAACTACTAAAAGATTCTGCGAACTCACCTTGGCACGCGGTCGCGCTGACCGGTAGCGAGGAAGAGTTGCGGCAGATGGTGAAGCGACTCACCAGCCGACCAGAGGTGAGTAGAGTAGTCACCGTCCTCGATTTTGTTCCAGACGATCAGGAAGAGAAGATTGCAATGATAGAGGAGTTGGCGCTGACCTTGGGGCCACTCACAAATACATCATCACCCAAGACTGCAAAACAGTACACCCTGGAAGAGAAGAGAGCCTCTTTGGATAGATTGAGAGGGGCGCTAGACC
>CAJBQQ010000017.1 GCA_903957805.1 uncultured Pseudomonadota bacterium
AGAAGATTGCAATGATAGAGGAGTTGGCGCTGACCTTGGGGCCACTCACAAATACATCATCACCCAAGACTGCAAAACAGTACACCCTGGAAGAGAAGAGAGCCTCTTTGGATAGATTGAGAGGGGCGCTAGACCGTTTGATAGAAAAGAATCCTAACCACCCCGGTCAGGAATCGGCCCGCAGTCTGAGGGCATCTCTGGTCACGACACTTAAACGAGTTGATGAAGCAGGCGCCGAGGAGAGGGGAAAACTGATGGATGCCATTGAAAGGGATCTGCTATCACTCCTACCCGGATCCATGCAGAGCCTGAGCACCTCGATTGAGGCCTCAGAATTTAATCAGGAGCAGTTACCCGAATCACTGCGGACTCGCTGGCTCAGTCAAACAGGGCAATACCAGGTTGCGATTTATCCGGCAGAAAATATTAATGACAATCAGGCGCTAAGACGATTCGTAAGGGCGGTTCAGGAAGAAGCACCACAAGCGACCGGTGCTCCGATCATTAGCCTTGAGGCGGGTGAGGCTGTGGTGGATGCATTCATCATGGCATTTTCGCTGGCCTTGGCGGGGATCGCGGTCATACTCTTGTTCATGCTGCGAAGCATAGCATCGACCCTGCTGGTGCTGACTCCACTTCTCCTTGCTGCGTTATTCACAGGAGCGGTAACGGTACTGATGGATGTCCAGTTCAATTTCGCTAATATCATTGCACTACCGCTCCTGCTGGGTGTCGGTATCGATAGCGGACTTCATATGGTGCAAAGAAGCCGAGGTCAAGATGATGGGGCGAGACATGAGGATTTGATGCATAGCAGTACAACTCGTGCTATTTTTTACAGCGCACTGACCACCCTGGTTGGGTTCGGCAGCCTGGCATTCTCAACCCACCAGGGAACCGCCAGTATGGGGGTGCTTCTCACCATAGGACTGGCGCTCACGCTGATCTGTGTACTGGTCATACTCCCGGTCCTGCTGGCGACATTTAAACAGGGCGAAAGTGCATCAGAAAGTAATACAACGACTCAATAATTTTTGTTTATAATTCGTGCCCTGAGCCCGCGGTAAGGGATGGTTATCTGGATGATGCGAAACAGAATAATGAGAGCGGATAGTCCAAATTATTTTTAATTATGAAGACTAGTCATCGGACCACAATTCTTATTTTGCTAGGTGCTGCGTTCCTCGGGGGTTGCGCCACCATACCTCAGAATGATCAGGGCAAGCAGGCCGGGCAGAGTGCAAAGCCAGTCGACCCCTATGAGAATACCAACCGAGCATTCTACGATATCACTGATGCGATCGACCGACATATCATGGAACCGGTCGCCAATGTCTACCTCGACTATGTGCCCAGCCCCCTACAACGCTCGATCGGGAACTTCTACGATAACCTGGCCTATCCCAATGTCGCACTGAACGCGTTCTTACAAGGTAAGGGTCAGCAGGGGCTAGAGGACACCATGAGATTCACCCTCAACTCGACCATCGGTCTATTCGGACTATTTGACATCGCAACGCCCATGGGATTTAAGCAGAATGACGAGGATTTTGGGCAGACACTGGGGGTATGGGGTGTCGATACCGGGTCTTACCTGTTCGTACCTTTACTTGGACCTAGTAGCACTCGAGACGTGACCAGCATCCCCTTTAGTGCTGCCACCAATGTTCTTTTTTTAGTGAGCAGCGCTACGATCTTTGCGCCGATTGGGGTCTTGGGCGCTATCGATAAAAGGGCTCGGTTAGCCAACGCAATGAAGATCCGCGACCAGGCCGCACTGGACCCCTACTTATTCGTACGAGAGGCCTCCCTACAGCAGCGTAAACATCAAGTCTTTGATGGCAAGCCGCCCATTGAAAGTTATGACGATCTCTCGGAGGATGGGGATGCTGAACTCGCTGAGGTTGCCCCAGTGCCGGTTATTTCCGTGCAGAATAACCCGGCAAGAGACCGCCGTACCGATAGGGTATCAATTCCGCAGGTCGACCCAATTAAAATGACGTTGGATCTTCCGCAGGCAAATTCTCTGCCGGCTGATCTTGACCCTGACCCCGCGAAGAATCGCCGCACAGACAGAGCCCCTTGAAGAGTTGATGTAACTCAGGGAGATGTGTCACTGAACAGGGTGGGTGATGGGATTGTATCAATGAGTTACAATGCGAAATTATTTGTCTTAGAGTCTTCTGGCGCAAAAAAATAGATGAGGTTTTGATTGTATGACTAGAACATCTCTGCGGGAAAACAGTAACGACCGCATGAGCGAGACTGCCACCGACCAAAGGTCAGACCGAGATCAGATAGCAACCAAGGCTTCGCCTGAAGGCGCGCTCGTTAGGGCGCGTAAGGCACTTCTATCTCTGCAGAGGGAGGATGGGCACTGGTGCTTCCCGTTGGAGGCTGATTGCACGATCACATCCGAATACATCTTGATGATGCACTTCATGGATGATGTGGATGTCGATCTTGAGGTCAGGCTCGCCCGTTTCATCCGTGAGCAGCAAAGCCTAGAGAATGGAGGTTGGGCGCTATACTTTGGTGGCCAGCTCGACCTGAGTTGTACGATCAAGGCTTACTATGCACTGAAGATCGTCGGGGACTCGCCCGACGCACCGCATATGGTGAGAGCTCGAACCGCGATCCTGGCACACGGTGGAGCAGCACGGGCCAACTCATTCACCCGGATACTGCTCGCGATGTGGGGACAGATCCCATGGAGAGGGGTGCCATTCATGCCGGTTGAGATTATATTATTGCCGAGCTGGTTTCCATTCCATCTGAGTAAGATTGCTTACTGGTCTCGCACAGTGACCGTGCCACTGACCATTCTCTACTCTCTGAAGGTGCAGTCTGCCAATCCTCGAAGGGTCGGCGTTCCAGAGCTCTTCACCGTTCCTGCGGAGGATGAGCGTGATTACTTTCCGGTCCGTTCAACGCTGAACAAGGTCTTCCTAATAATCGAGCGGACTGCTCGATTATTCGAGCCACTCATTCCTCAATCCTTGAGACGTGTTGCATTAAAGCGAGCAGAGCATTGGATTATAGAACGGCTTAACGGCGACTACGGTTTAGGAGGCATCTTCCCCGCAATGGTGAATGCTAACGAGGCACTGGCATTGCTAGGATATGAGTATGAGCATCCTTACCGGGAGCAGTGCAGACAAGCTCTGCGTGGACTGCTGGTGGAGGAGGGTGAGAGGGCCTGGTGTCAGCCCTGTGCATCCCCAGTATGGGACACAGTCCTTGCCACACTCGCCATGCAAGAGGATGCGGACGCGGACCAGAAATCGATCCGAAGGGCGCTGGATTGGCTGGTGCCCTTGCAGATACTAGACGCCCCCGCGGATTGGAAGGATGAGCACCCTGGCTTGGCTGGCGGTGGATGGGCCTTCCAATATGCAAACCCCCACTACCCAGACCTGGACGATACCGCGGCAGTGGCGTGGGCGATGTATCAGGCAGATCCTGATGCCTATCGCCACAGTCTGGAACGAGCATCAGACTGGTTGACCGGGATGCAGTCCAGTGACGGGGGTTTTGCGGCGTTTGATGCGGATAATACTTGTTACTATCTAAACGAGATCCCATTCGCTGACCATGGGGCATTGCTTGACCCTCCGACCAGCGACGTGAGTGCTCGGTGCACTGGATTCTTGGCTTTGTATGGAAAGGAAGGTCAGCAAGATGCCATGAAACGAGGTCTGGACTACTTGCTCAGCGAACAGGAACCGAGTGGTGCATGGTTCGGGAGATGGGGCAGCAATTATATTTATGGTACCTGGTCGGTCCTGGAGTCATTGAGGTTGATCCGTGTGGATACTGAACACTCCGCAATCCGGCGTGCGGTCCAATGGCTTAAGTCTGTGCAGCGCGATGATGGTGGCTGGGGTGAGAGTAATGATAGCTATCTCGACTCGCAAAAGGCTGGGCAATTCTTTACAAGCACTCCATCTCAGACAGCTTGGGCATTGTTGGGTCTTATGGCAGCAGGTGAAGTGAATAGCCAGGAGGTACGGAGTGGCATTGATTACTTGGTGAGGACACAGGGTAACGACGGCCTGTGGGATCAGCCTTGGTTTAATGCGCCGGGCTTTCCACGGGTCTTCTATTTAAAATACCACGGCTACGCAAAATATTTCCCGCTATGGGCATTGGCAAGATTTAACGCGATGACTCGGAAGACCTCTGTGTGAGGATGGTCGGTATCGTCACCGCCATGCGTGTGGAGGCGAGTTGTTTAACCCGGGCAGATCTGCCCTTTAATGAGATAGCCAGTCTGGGGGAGGGGGCGGCGATCTGGTTGAGCGGGATGGGTGAAAAGGCAGCGTGGGAAGCAGCAGAAGGACTACAACAGGGTGGTTGCACCACCTTGGTAAGTTTCGGGCTTGCCGGTGCGCTTGACTCAAGCCTGCAACCGGGAGATCTGGTGCTACCAGACTCGATACATGCCGGCCACCAACTGCCGGTCGACTTGGACTGGCGTAACCGGCTCCGACAGCAATTACCTGCTCACATGAAGATTACGAGTGGGATACTGGCAGCGAGCCCCGGTGTATTGACCTCAGCAGATGCTAAGCGGGAACTGGCGGAGGCGACCGGTGCCTGTGCGGTAGATATGGAGAGTGGTGCGGTGGCTCAAGTGGCCGCAAGGGCCGGGATACCATTCATCGCAGTCAGAGTGATCGCAGACCCGCTTGATTTCTCACCACCACCACCCCTTATGAGTGCAGTACGTCCAGATGGAAGTGCGGATCCGGTTCGACTGATGGCCTTGATATTGCGAGGATCCGTAACGCTGGGAACTCTACTACGTCTCGGATCACAACTCCGTTCCGCACGCTCTACCCTGCTGACAGTAGTGAAGCATGCGGGGACAGAGCTGGGAACCTATTCCAAGTAGCTCCAAAGATAGCGCTCAGGCGGAGGGGTAGAGGTAGGAGGGATCCTTGTGCGAGCGGCCTCCAATATTTGTTGCGCTGACGACAGCGCCATTGATAACCGCATTAGAAACTTTTATTTTTCCTTCGACGCGCGCCTGATCACTCAGTATCAAAGTGCTGGGTCTAATCCCCAATTCGGTAACGTCTCCCCGAACATGCCCATCGATGCGCATGCTTCCAGAGAAGCTAATATCGCCCACAATATGAGTCCCTGTACCGATGATTGAGTCAATTTTTTTTGACATTTCGTACCCTCTTTTCTAAGTGACTGGTCACGTTACTGACATTGATAATGAGGTTCAGGATCTTCTCTTTTGAGATAAGTGACAATAGTCCGTTCGGGCCATCCGGCGGTCTCGTGGTTCGAATGTGGGGAGGCCGATCAATAGATCGCCATCTCAGCAAACTCTGAATAAAAGTAAATGAAGTAGAAGCCGAGGAGTCGAGTAAGAGGGGTTTTAAGGGAGAGAGATATTGCAGAATAGTCAGAAATAAAAAAAGGCCTGCATCTCTGAAGGCCTTAATTTTATTGGGGTGGCTGATGGGGTTCGAACCCACGACAACCGGAATCACAATCCGGGACTCTACCGCTGAGCTACAGCCACCATCTGAAAGAGAGTTACACGGATTTGGGATTTGCCGTGTAACTTGATTAAGCAATGATCCATGGCGTGCCCGACAGGAATCGAACCTGTAACCCCCAGCTTAGAAGGCTGGTGCTCTATCCGGTTGAGCTACGGGCACTACTCAAACCGGGCTTGCCCCAAATAACAGGGCTTGAATTGGTCGGGGTGGAGAGATTTGAACTCCCGACATCCTGGTCCCAAACCAGGCGCGCTACCAGGCTACGCTACACCCCGGAAAGGGCAACACTATACCTATGACCTTAAGAAAGGTCAATTTACGGTAACCTTTCATATTCGGATGCCGGTGTCTAGATACTTGTCCGGTTAATGTGAGCATGTTAAAATTCGTCGATAGGTAGCAGTAGTCGCGGGCATCGCTAGGTAAGCTGGGGTGATGGTGCGCGGGACCATTACGAAAGATTCAGTATGGTTCCGCTAATCGAAAGTGGGCTCAACTGGTGGGTAACAGGATTCCGGCACCCATAAATCCGAAATGGAATCTGTGGATGTAACTGCGGGGTACGACGCGAAGTTTCAGACGGGCCGCCGGCTAAAGGCGATGACAAGCAACACTTTTAAATTATTTGATTGGATCAAAATAAGACGTCTTGCGAACCTAGAAAATATAGCGTATCGTTGCGCCACAAAACTAACCTAGTCAAGGTATTAACGCACTTAAAAATTAAAAATAAGAAACTGGATTTATCTTTTAACGGCTTATATATTAAGTTAAAGGTGAAAAAGGTAATTGAAGGGATAGACCCTTATTTTGGGAATCAGGATCAGAAAGGGCAACAGAGAGACAGAAGAAAATAAAAATAAAAAGTACGGTAATTGCTAGGTGCAATAAAGAAACGCTGCAGAATTAATTTTATTAAATCTATTCGGATATGGCCTCTCGGAGGGATGAGGGGGATATTCATACTTTGTAATATTTTGGGCATACTGGATTCAGTAATTAAGTGGGGGAACTATGAGCAGTAAAGTAACAGCAACCCTGTTGGGACTTCTGGGGCTAGCCTTTTATTCAGGGATGGGAATAGCGGCAGGGGATCCCTATCAGCTAAACTTTCAAGAGCCACAGAGTATTATTGCCAGAGAGACATACGACCAGCACATAGTGGCGATGTGGGTATGCGTGGGCATATTCGTAGTCGTTTTTGGCGCCATGCTCTACTCACTGATCTACCATCGAAAATCTGTGGGATACAAGGCCGCGAATTTCCATCACAGCACCACGGTCGAGATCATCTGGACGATCATCCCATTCTTTATTCTCATCGGGATGGCATACCCAGCAACAAAAACAATCATCGCAATGAAGGATACATCCAGTCCTGACATCACAGTCAAGGTGACGGGTTATCAATGGCAGTGGGGTTATGACTATCTGGTGGGGGAGGGTTCTGGAATTAGTTTCATTAGCAAAACCTCGACACCGTTATCACAGATTTATAACAAAGAAGCGAAAGGTGAGCACTACCTCTTAGAGGTAGATAACCCACTAGTGGTGCCGGTTGGGAAAAAGGTCCGCTTGTTGATAACAGCTAATGATGTATTGCATGCTTGGTGGGTCCCCGCATTCGCAGTCAAGCAGGATGCAATTCCTGGATTTATTCGGGATGCTTGGTTTACAGCTGACAAGGTCGGAACGTACCGCGGATCATGTGTTGAGCTCTGTGGCAAGGATCACGCCTTTATGCCGATCGTGGTGGAAGTGATGGAGCCCGCTAAGTATGCACAGTGGGTTGCTGAACAAAAAGCAAAGACAGCTAAAACGACAATAGATGTAAACAAAGTATTTACGATGGATGAATTAAAGGCGGAAGGCGAAAAGGTCTATGCTGGCAATTGTGTTGCCTGTCACCAGGCTAATGGTAAAGGTATACCAGGAGCATTCGCAGCATTGGATGGTTCAAATATCGCTAATGGACCGATAGAAGAGCACATCGGGATGGTATTGAATGGGAAAGTCAATACAGCAATGGCGGCTTACAAGCACCTGTCAGATGTTGATGTGGCAGCAGTGGTAACCTACGAAAGGAATGCCTGGGGCAATACGAAAGGCGATTTGATACAGCCATCCGAAATTAATAGATTCAGAAAATAAGTACTAAGGAGACAGTCATGGCAGCAGTACACGACGATCACGGACAAGCCCACGGGCACGACCACGGACATGATGACCACGGGCATCATGGCCCCCCCAGCGGATTTATGCGATGGGCAACCACAACAAATCACAAAGATATTGGAACGATGTACTTGTGGTTTAGCTTCGCCATGTTCTTGTCTGGTGGAGTGATGGCGCTGATGATCCGGGCTGAGTTATTTCAACCGGGCATGCAATTACTCGAGCCAGAGTTTTTTAACCAACTTACCACGATGCACGGATTGGTGATGGTGTTCGGGGCGATTATGCCTGCCTTTGTTGGATTCGCTAATTGGCAAGTGCCATTAATGATTGGGGCTCCCGACATGGCCTTCGCCCGGATGAACAACTGGAGTTTCTGGTTGTTACCACCGGCAGCATTATTACTGATGAGTTCATTCTTGGTTCCAGGCGGTGCAGCGGCAGGTGGCTGGACATTCTACCCCCCGTTATCAGTTCAGATGGGCATGGGTATGGACATGATGATATTTGCAGTCCATATCTTGGGGGCATCCTCCATCATGGGATCAATCAATATCATTACCACCATTCTCAATATGCGCGCACCGGGAATGTCGCTGATGAAGATGCCGCTATTTGTGTGGACATGGCTGATTACCGCGTATCTGCTAGTATTGGTGATGCCTGTGCTGGCAGGTACAGTGACCATGCTACTGACCGATCGGCATTTCGGCACGAGCTTCTTTAATGCGGCTGGTGGCGGGGATCCCATAATGTTCCAGCATATCTTCTGGTTCTTTGGGCATCCAGAGGTCTACATTATGATATTGCCTGCATTCGGAATCGTTTCAGAAATCATCCCGACATTTGCCCGTAAACCATTATTTGGCTACTCATCAATGGTATACGCCACAGCCTCGATCGCGATCCTTTCGTGTATCGTCTGGGCGCACCATATGTTTACTGTGGGTATGCCAGCAACAGCTCAGTTATTTTTCATGTACGCCACGATGCTGATTGCAATTCCAACAGGGGTGAAGGTATTTAACTGGACTGCAACCATGTGGCGGGGGTCGATGACCTTTGAGACGCCCATGCTGTTCGCAATAGGATTCATATTCCTGTTCACAATCGGCGGATTTAGCGGCGTGATATGTGCCATCGTACCGATCGATGTTCAGGTGCAAGAGACCTACTATGTGATCGCGCACTTCCATTATGTGTTGGTATCAGGCGCCCTGTTCTCGATCTTCGGCGGGACATACTACTGGTTACCTAAGTGGACAGGACATATGTACGATGAGTCACTCGGAAAACTACACTTCTGGATGTCCTTCTTCTTCTTTAATGTCACGTTCTTTGTGCAACACTTCTTAGGATTGGCTGGAATGCCCCGTCGCGTACCAGACTATGCCTTACAGTTTGCCGACTTTAATATGATTTCAAGCATCGGAGCATTTGGATTCGGCTTAAGCCAGCTGATCTTCTTATTCGTGATAATTAAGTGCATCCGTGGCGGAGAGAAAGCCCCAGCAAAACCCTGGGAAGGAAGTACCACTCTGGAATGGGATCTGCCAGCACCGCTTCCGTACCATAGCTGGACAACGCCACCAGTCGTAAAGTAATAACAGGAATGTAATGCAACAGGACCCAGATACAAAGCGCGGAAAAGGTAAATACATAACAGCGCTCATTCTGGTGATGACCGTGATAGCAATATTTATCACGGCCATAGTAAAAAACATGAAATGAATGTAGCCAGAGCAAATACACTAGTTCTGAAAAAATTACTGATATTCTCAGTAGTGATGTTCGGGTTTGGATTTGCACTGGTACCGTTTTACGAGAAGATTTGCGAGGTTGCAGGTGTCAATAACCTGCTTCAAGCAGATACCTTAACCGAACCTGTTAAGGTAGATACAAGTCGTTGGCTAACGGTTGAGCTAGATGCGAATACCGTCGGTCTACCTTGGCAATTCAAGCCGATGCAGTCGAGTGTTCGGATACACCCGGGTGAGTTGATTCAGGTGATGTACGAGGTTAGAAACACTTCTGATCGTGAAGTGGTAGGACAAGCAATTCCAAGTTACAGTCCTCAGTTACTAGCGCGACACTTGAAGAAGTTGGAATGTTTTTGTTTTAGTAAACAGGTTTTAAAGCCATATGAAGTACGGCAGATGCCAGTCCAATTTATGATTGGACCAGATATACCGAGTGATGTGAGTGTGATGACAATATCGTACACATTCTTTGAACTAAATAATGACACAGCTGATACCGATATTAAGGCGAAGCAGATTTGAAGGAAATGAGCGATGGAAAGCGCAAAAAAGCTTCATTTCTACAAGCGATGAAGGCAGTCTCATGGGCCTTTTTTGGAGTACGTAAGCAGAGTGATCATGACCATGATGCGGCGACCCTAACACTAGGGCAGGTCATTGCAGCAGGTCTTGTCGGCGCAGCGATATTTGTTACGTGTGTGTTGATGTTGGTTAAGTTGGCAACAAGTTAGAGATTAACTAAACTATAGGCAGGGGAGAGAGCATGAGTCATGAGTCGAGTGAATCAAGTACCTATTATGTGCCGGAGCCATCAACTTACCCGTTGACTGGCTCAATAGCCCTGTTCTTCTTAGGGTTCGGAGCTGCATTCAGCATTAATAGCCTCCCAATCGGGAAGGTTCTTCTAATGATCGGTTTTGCAATTCTTTTCTACATGATCTTTGTGTGGTTTCGTACTGTGGCACGTGAGAGCGAGGCCGGTAAATTCAACGCGCAAGTGGACATGTCATTCCGGTGGGGGATGAGCTGGTTCATCTTTACTGAAGTCATGTTCTTCGCCGCATTTTTTGGTGCCTTGTATTACATGCGGGTATTGTCAGTACCTTGGCTCGCTGAAATGGACCAAAAAATATTATGGCCTGATTTCACGGGTGAGTGGCCTACAGCAGGGCCGGGTGTGCACGAGAAATTTACTTCCATGGGTCCTTGGGGGCTACCAGCGATCAATACTGCACTGCTACTAACATCAGGCGTGACTTGTACCTGGGCACACTGGGCGCTTAAACTGAATAAGCGTGGACAGTTAAACTTAAGTTTGTTTCTGACAATAGCGCTGGGGATTACATTCTTAGCTTGCCAAATCTATGAATATGGCCATGCATACTCAGAGCTAAATCTTAAAATGACGAGCGGAGCTTATGGCTCGACATTTTATATGCTGACTGGCTTCCATGGTTTCCACGTAACATGTGGAACAATCATGCTAATTGTTATTCTCTGTCGATGCTTGTCGGGACATTTTACCCCTGAACATCATTTTGGCTTCGAGGGTGTAGCATGGTACTGGCACTTTGTTGACGTGGTTTGGCTTGGGTTGTTTATCTTCGTGTACTTGATTTAGCGATAGATAATCAAGTAAGGAAAATCAGAATAAAAGTATAACTAGGGGAATTATTTCCCCTAGTTACTTTGGAAAACAGAAAAAGAAAATTAGTTTTATTTGTTAAGGTAGAAGCCCAGCATCATCAGAGCAAACAAGACAACAGATAAGCCGATACGCAAGGTAAGTGCTTTAACAGCACGTGTGCCTTGATCCTTGTCCTTAACGATATAGAACATCGCAGAGGCAAGGCTAATCAGAATAAATAGGAAGAAAAGGATAGCAACAACCTTCAAGGCGTCCTCTGTGAATGGAGTGAATCCGAAGTTTAGCCGAGATTACCGTACCAACCAATGACTATTTCAGGCTGGCAGTTCAAGCCAAAACTATGGCCCACCTTAGCCGCAATCATAGTCATCGTGATTATGGC
>CAJBQQ010000018.1 GCA_903957805.1 uncultured Pseudomonadota bacterium
CCCCAGTAAAGAGGATATCTTTACCTTGCCACTTACTACCCAGGGCGCTAGCCACTTCCTTAACTGTCATCATGCTTGCACCCGAACCTCTTGCTTTACTAAACCTTGCAGTACCTGCCGCGCGACTTCTGTGTCGCTAAAAGGAAGTCTTTGCCCATCGATCTCCTGATACATTTCATGCCCCTTCCCGGCGATTAGTACTATGTCCCCCTTCCTCGCATTGCTTATCGCACGATAAATCGCCATCGCTCGGTCTTCTTCAATATGGTAATTAGCATCCGCTGCTGCTGCGATCTCGTTGATGATGTTCCGCGGATTTTCGCTTCGTGGATTATCACTGGTGATGATGACTTCATCTGCCAACTGAGATGCAACCTTCCCCAACATTGGGCGCTTACCACGATCACGCTCTCCCCCGCATCCAAATACACAGACTAATTTTGTGTTTTTAGTTCTTGTTTTCTTTTGGTCTTTAGGTCTGTTAAGAACTTCACGTAGTGTTGTCAATACTTTCTCAAGTGCGTCTGGGCTGTGTGCGTAATCCACCACCACAAGAGGCTGTTCTTGACCCCCCAGCCTCTCCATTCTTCCCGTTATAGACTGCACTTGTTGCATAACCTGCACTGCATCAACTAGTTTGACCTCACTGGCTATCAAAGTAGCCATCACCGATAACAAGTTCGTGGCATTGAATCGACCCACTACCCTCGTTTTAAATTTTGTCCTTTCACTCCCAAACTCGACATCGAATTCCAGGCCATCAATGCTTGACTTGAGATTACTCCCCTTCAACATTCCTATTTTTCGAGTCTCTATATCGAAAGTTTTTAGTTCCTTAAATCCATAACCAATTACCTTCGTGTGGGTATCCTCTAACTGCTGCGAGAGCTCCACTCCAAACTCATCATCCATATTAAGCACGGCATACTTGAGTCCTGGCCAATGGAATAATCTAGCCTTCACGGCACCGTATTCCTTCATATCTTTGTGATAGTCAAGATGATCACGCGTCAGATTAGTAAATAGCGCTACCGAAAATGTCGTTCCGCTAATCCGTTCTTCTTTAATTCCATGCGACGAAACCTCCATGGTCACGCATTCTGCATCTTGCTTTAAAAAAGCTGCCATCCGCTTCTGTAGCTGAACTCCATCCGGAGTTGTATTGGTGGTCGTCATAAGCGCCCCAAGAAATCCATCTCCTAATGTTCCAATGACTGCAGTTTTTCTGCCTAATGCTCCCATTGCTTGCGCAATCCAATGGCTGCACGACGTCTTCCCATTCGTTCCGGTGATTCCAATTACCCACAATTTCTGAGATGGATGACCATATACTTGATCCGCAATTATTCCCGTTTTGTTTCGTAACCCAGCTATCGGTAAATTTGGCACTTGCCAACCCGGATTCCATGAAAAGTCATGATGCCGTTCCCATAAAATGGCGTTCGCTCCTGCAGATATGGCTTGAGGTATGAACTCACATGCGTCAAATTTATTTCCAACACAAGCTAGAAATGTATCCCCCGGTTTTACCTCTCTACTGTCAGTGACTAGATTATGAATCTTGACGCCCAGATCAGTGATTGGATGAACATCAGATGTCTTTTCTACCCCCTCCCCTGACTGCAATTCCTGTTTCACATCTCCCGTTTTCATACATCTCCTCCCAGCTCACGAGCTGCTGGAAATGACACTATATTATTACTGGGAGCATCATGAGGAACACTCAATATGCGTAACGCTCCAGCCATTACTTGACTGAAAACTGGTGCCGCCACAACACCCCCAAAATATTGCCCGGCAGATGGCTCATCTAGCATCACCGCTATGATTAGCCGTGGATTAGAAGCCGGTGCATAGCCTACAAACGTTGAAATATAACGGTCTTTCGCATAACCATTTCCTTCCAACTTATGAGCTGTTCCAGTCTTTCCTGCTACTCGATAACCACTGATCTGGGCTCGTGGGGCGGTTCCACCTGGCCTAACCACCATCTCCAGCATTCTGCTCACAGCGAGTGCTGTGGCACGCGAGATGACCCGCTCACCAGTTGTGGGTGCATCGAGCTTCAACAATGACACCGGTTTTAATTCCCCCTCTGCAGAGAATAAGGTGTAGGCACGTGCCAACTGTATAAGACTCACCGAGATCCCATGTCCATACGACATGGTTGCCTGCTCAATTGGACGCCATGTTTTATGGGGCCTCAACCTTCCGGTAACTTCTCCTGGAAAACCAGACCCAGTAGATACACCGAATCCAGATTGACTCAGAATTTCCCAAAGCGTTTCAGGTGGTAATGACAGTGCGATCTTTGCTGACCCTACATTGCTAGATTTCTGGATTACTTGCGTGACCGTTAACGGTCCTTCTCTGTGTGAATCGCGTATCGTTGCCTTACCTATGGTTAGGGTCCCGGGTGCTGTCTGGAATATTGTGTCCGGCGAAATTCGCCCAGCTTCAAGTGCCGCTGCTACAGTAAAAGGTTTCAGTGTTGATCCCGGCTCAAAAACATCCGTCAGGGCACGGTTTCGAGCACGCTCACTTTTTATCTTTCCGCGGTTATTTGGGTTGTAAACTGGAAGATTAGCGAGTGCCAATACTTCACCGGTCTGTGCATCTAACACTACGATCCCGCCAGCTTTTGATTTACTTGCTTCTACCGCCTGTTTCAATTCTCTGTAGGCCAAGTACTGGATCTTACTGTCTATGGAAAGAGCTATATCTCTTCCTGGCCTTGGTACGCGTATGCTCTCAATATCTTCTACGATACGTCCCTTACGATCCTTTATAACTCGTCGGCTGCCTGGTTTTCCAGCGAGATCATCCTGCCACGCTAACTCGACTCCCTCTTGTCCGTTGTCATCCACATCGGTAAAACCGAGCATATGCGCAGTCAATTCACCCGCCGGGTAATATCGCCTAAATTCCCTTCGGAGGAATACTCCTGGCATATTCAATTCAACCACTCTGGCAGCGATTTCGGGTGGCAAATGTCTTTTTAAATAAACAAAGTCACGTTGTGGTCCTTCAATTTTCTTTTGAATTTCTGCAGAATTCATTCCAATAATTTCTGCCAGTTTTTTTATTTGGGACGTCGTTATTTCCATATCTTGCGGACTTGCCCATACTGACTCGACTGGTGTACTGATTGCGAGTGGCTCGCCGTGCCGATCTGTAATCATTCCCCGATGCGCGCTTATTTCAACTACTCGGCTATAACGCGACTCGCCCTTCTGTTGTAAGAAACCTTTGTGCATCCCCTGTAAATAAGCGGCACGCCCGGCCAACCCTACCAAGCCCAGTAATATAACTGCCGCCAATACTCGCGATCGACCCCCTGGAAGGATTCCGCTATGTGAGATATTCCTCATCACGGTTACGGAACCCCCCCAGCAGTATTTGTATTCATTACATTCGCCGGCATGATAATTCGAACCTGTGAAGGATCGGGGACTCTCATCCGTATTTGCCCACTGGCAATCTTCTCAACACGCGCGTGTAGTGCCCATGTACTTTGTTCAAGTTGCAATTGCCCCAATTCAATGGCTAGCTGCCTTGCCAATTCCTGTTCTTTCTCCAACTCAACAAAAAGCTTGCGTGCGTTATGCTGTGAAGTCACAACACTCAGCGCACAGGCGATGAGAATGAGTGTCAACATCAGATTGAGCCTGGTCACATCAGCCTCTCGATAACCAAGACATTCCCCTCTCCAATTTCCCGCTACGCTAGAGCCACCCTTTCCGCCACCCGCATTACTGCACTCCTAGCTCGTGGATTTTTAGCCACTTCTGCTTCGGTAGGGCGTATAGCCTTTCCTATCAGTCGCAATCTCTGACAAGTTAATCGCTGTACTTCCTTCGCCCTCAACGGCACCCCTCTAGGTAATTTGTCTGGATTTGCTGCTTCACGTATAAAGCGCTTCACTATCCGATCCTCAAGCGAGTGAAAACTGATAGCCACCAGTCTTCCGCCAGGCTTGAGCATCTCTACACATTGCGGCAGAGTCATCGATAACTCCTCAAGTTCTTGATTGAGGTAAATCCGTATAGCCTGGAAGGTACGCGTCGCTGGATTCTGTTTGTTTTCCCGCTGATGGCTGCACGCACGCACGGCCGATGCCACGATTTCGGAAAGTCTAATTGTTGTGACAATTGGCTCCTGCGATCTTGCCGCAACAATCGCTCTTGCAACCTGTTTAGCAAACCGTTCTTCGCCATAATCTTTTATTACCTCTCTCAAATGCGCTTCTGAAACAGAGGCCAACCACTCTGCGGCTGTTTGTCCTTGACTCGTATCCATGCGCATATCGAGTGGCCCGTCTAAACGGAAACTGAATCCACGTGTCGCTTGTTCAAGTTGTGGTGAAGACACCCCCAAGTCCATCAATACTCCGTCCACTTGCTCCACACCAAGATCCCGCAATACCTGCGGGATCTGCGAGAATCGGTTATGCACTATAGTAAAACGTAAATCCTTAAGGACTCTCCCTGCCGTTACCGCCATGGGGTCCTTGTCGAGCGCGATCAGCCTGCCACTACCCCCCAACCTGTCCAAGATCAACCGACTATGGCCCCCACGGCCGTATGTACCATCTACGTAAACTCCGTCGGGCCTGACTGCCAGTGCGTCCACTGCCTCATGCAACAACACCGTGGTATGCATGAGAGCAGTACTACCCCGGTATTAAAGTGAGAAACCGTCGAGTTCTGGCGGTATGCCACTATCCTTGAATGCGAGTGCATTCTCGATTTCCAAATCCCACTTCTCCTGATCCCACAACTCAAACTTTGCACCTTGCCCCACTAACACCACATCCTTGATAAGAGCTGCGAACTGACGAAGCGGTGGCGGCACCAGAATGCGGCCGGCTCCATCCATTTCGACATCACTAGCATTACCGACAAGTAGGCGTTGCAGGCTGCGTGATTGGGGATTAAAACTTGAAAGACTATTGAGTTTTTGCTCTATGGGCTCCCATGCTGGCTGGGGATAAACCAGCAAGCACTTGGAAGGGTCAGCGGTAACGACTAGATGGCCGGCACAAAAGGCGAGCAACCCTTCGCGGTACTTGGCAGGCACTGCAAGCCTTCCCTTGCTATCCAGACTGATAGGTGTAACACCCCGAAACATATGATTCCCTTTGTTTTTGGGAGGAATTTCATTTTTTCAATCTGAAATTTTTCCCACTTTTCCCCACTTCCGCCCACTGTAATTAAAAATAGGGTAGCAGTCAAGCGGAAAACAAGGAGTTTTTGTTTATGCGACAAAGACTTAAAGCAGAAATCGGAGAAGTTTTCTTGCCAAAATAAATATCTCATAAAAATAAATGAGATAGGCTGGAAACTGAATGTAACTTATTACTCTGTGGGGTGTTGTGAACGAAACTTGGCGGGCGGTACAACAAAAAGAAAAGAAATCTGATGCGAACTTGAGGAGCAACCTAAATAAACCCCTACTAAACTGATATGGTTGGGGGGTCTATTGATCGCGTCTTTGCAAGAATTAACGAAGCTGGCCGGTAAGCCGGGTTCTGTCGTGGACAGTCATTCCTCTAGGCGCACGGTTGCCCGTACGCTCAAGCAACCTACCCGCAGGCTCAGCGAGCAGCTTCATAGCCTGCCTATTTGGTCTTGCTCCGGATGGAGGTTACCGCGTTTCACCGTAACTTAATACGCTCGTCTCTGTGGCCCTATTCCTCACCTTGGGTCTTGCGACTTATAGCGGCCGGCCATTAACCGGCATCCTGCTCTATGGAGCCCGGACTTTCCTCTCCCTACTTTTCATTGCTGAAAATAGGCAGCGACTGTCTAGCCAGCTTCGTTGAAGATACTACCATCAAACGAAACTTGATAAAGCGCAAACTTTCACCACGAGAATCATTCTTCAGCCATTCCAAACAAAAGCCCAGGTTGAGATTTAGAATTCATGTCAGACTGCCTACAGATTGACGCTACGACCACCATCCACCGCAATGATCTGACCTGTAATATAAGGTGCGTCGGCGATCAAAAACAAAACTGTTCGAGCAATATCGTCGGGCTCGCCCATGCGCTTGAGCAAGGTCTTGCTGATAATACTCTGGCGTACTGACAAGTCCTTCCACTCATCATTTTCTGGCCATAAAATAGGGCCTGGGGAGACACCATTCACCCTGATCTCAGGCGCAAGTTCCAGCGCGAGTGAACGGGTAAGCGATGACAATCCAGCCTTTGCAGAACTGTAAATGACGTAATTTTTTAATGGTCGATCGGCATGGATATCGACGATATTGACAATACAACCAAGCTGATTTTTGAGATGAGGAGCGGCCTCCTGAGACAGAAATAATGGTGCCTTCAAATTACTGCCAATAAGATCATCCCATCCAGCCTCAGTAATCGCTCCTACCGGCGTGGCAAAGAAGCTAGAAGCATTATTGATCAACGCATCCAGTTTTCCAAACTTCTGGATAGTCTGACTAATAAGCCCAGGAATTTGAGAAATATCGAGCAGATCAGCCTGTACTAATGCAACTGAACCGGGGCGAATCTGATTGAGTTCAGTCTCCAGCCCCTGAGCTTCCTCCAAAGAGGAGCGGTAATGCACCATCAAGCTCGCACCACGCAGGTGCAACTTTCGGCAAATAGCTGCACCCACCCTCTTAGCTCCGGCAGTGATGAGTACCACTTTCCCTTGCATCAGTATCTCCTCTACACTCACATATTCTGCAATTTTTACAATTTACCATAAAGGAACTCAAGAGCAGATGCCATTACTACCAGTCCCAAACGAGATAGCACTTCAGCATAGCCATGCCTTACAGCAAATAATTCGTACCGAAATAGTGACTTGTGGTGGCTGGATTTCATTTGCGCGTTATATGGAATTGGCTTTATATGCCCCAGGTATGGGCTATTACAGCGCGGATACGGTTAAGTTTGGCAGCTCGGGAGATTTTGTCACCGCGCCGGAAATCTCTTCATTATTTGGCAAAACGATTGCGCGACAAGCAGCTCAAGTATTTGAGTTGATGGAGAGCAAGAGTGGTGACATTCTAGAATTTGGCGCAGGTACCGGCAAGCTCGCACTTGATTTACTGCTGGAACTGGAGAAGCAGGGGAATCTTCCAAGGAAGTATTTAATACTTGAAGTCAGCGCTCAATTAAGACAGCATCAACAGGAATTATTCGAAGAATTTGCACCTCACCTCGTCGCGAGTGTCGACTGGCTGGAACGCCTCCCCTCCAGATTCAACGGCCTAGTTCTTGCCAATGAAGTACTCGATGCTATGCCAACGCATCTGGTGATGTGGCAGGACAACAATCTGTTTGAACTAGGGGTAACTTGGAACAAAAAAACCTTCGAGTGGAGCGAGCGTCCTTTAGTAAATGGGGAGCTTTTCCAGATCGCGCGTGAACTTAGTAATCGACTTGATCCCGGCAAAAAATATATTAGCGAGATTAATCTAACAGTGCCTGGTTTTGTTCGTAGTCTGTCAGATATCCTGCAACAGGGTGTAGTACTGTTGATCGATTATGGCTTTGGCCGCAGCGAGTACTACCATCCACAGCGCGCTCAAGGGACCCTGATGTGCCATTACCGTCATCACGCTCATGATGACCCATTCTATCTGCCAGGCTTACAGGACATTACTAGTCACGTAGATTTCAGTTCGGTCGTTGAGACCGCGGTTGATGAGGAATTTGAACTTTGTGGCTATACTACTCAGGCTCATTTCCTCATCAACTGCGGCATTACCGAAATACTGGCACAAACCTCAGCAGAAAACACCAAGAACTATCTGCCGCTGGCGAATCAATTGCAGAAACTAGTAAGCCCCTCTGAAATGGGTGAATTATTCAAGGCCATCGCCTTCAGCAAGAATATTCACCAACCCCTTATCGGATTTGTCAGCGGCGATAAAAGCCGTTTACTGTGAGTCGCAGCAGCGGCTCCCTAGGCGCGGCATGTAAATCGAATATACTCAGCCACCAGTCAACGTCCAGCATCCCATCAAAACGAACGAAGCTGCTGCAAACCAACGTACCCACTGCATATTAATGCGATGTGCAAGCGCTTCTCCTAGCCAAACCGCAGGCACGTTGGCTATCATCATACCGAGCGTAGTTCCCAATACGACGAGCGTCATCTCATCATAATGTGCGGCAAGTGCCACAGTTGCAAACTGAGTCTTATCCCCCATCTCCGCCAGGAAAAATGCAATTAACGTGGTGACAAAGACTCCTGCACCAAGTATGCGTGGATCGCTGTCCAACTGATCCGGCTTCAACGCCCACAATCCAAAACAGATGAATGACAATCCGACCACCCAATTGAGCATTTCCGCAGAAATCAGACTCGCTAGCCACGTTCCAACTGTCGCTGCCAATGCATGATTGAGCAGGGTAGCAACGAAGATGCCCGCTATGATTGGATATGGTCGCCGCAGCTTGGCAGCCAGCACAAATGACAGCAACTGGGTCTTGTCGCCGATTTCAGCGAGGGCAACCAGCAAGGCGGGAGTAATAAATGCTTCCAAGGAAATGAACAGCCGCGAAAATAAAAAACTCTGGGTTGTAAAGTAAATCTGTTACGTCTAACGAAGCTTGTTCTACCCGATTATTTTTTTGGCAAGTAAAGGTCAGTAATCGACCCTTCTGCAATTTCAGAGGCAAAGAAAATAGTTTCTGACAAGGTCGGGTGAGGATGAATGGTGAGACCTATGTCCTGCATGTCCGCACCCATTTCCAGAGCCAATACGGCCTCAGCGATCAATTCACCTGCATTAACACCGACCATGCCCGCGCCGAGAATGCGGCGAGTGTTTTTATCCAGCAACAGTTTGGTCATACCTTCCTCACGCCCCATCGCAATTGCACGACCACTTGCAGCCCAAGGAAAGCTAGCCCTTTCATAATCAATACCCTGCTTCTTGGCCTCAGTCTCGGTTAAACCCATCCAAGCAATTTCTGGATCAGTATAAGCAACTGAAGGGATGGTACGCGCATCGAATGTGGCCTTGTGTCCTGCGATTATTTCCGCAACGAGCTTACCCTCATGCGTGGCCTTGTGCGCTAGCATGGGCTCGCCAACAATATCGCCAATACCAAAGATATGTGACACGTTGGTGCGTAACCGCTCGTCCACCGAAATAAAACCTCGCTCGTTTACATGAATGCCAGCATTTTCCGCACCGATATCGCGTCCATTCGGGCGACGTCCTACTGCAAGCAGCACACGGTCATAAGTCTGCGGCTCGAGAGATTTCTCCCCTGCAAACGTAACCCTGAGCCCCTCATCGCGGGACTCAATACGGGTGACTCTGGTTTTAAGATATATTGCCTCGTAGCGTTTCTGTATGCGTCGGTGCAATGGCTTAACGAGGTCTGCATCCGCTCCAGGGATCAATTGATCCATCAACTCCACCACGCTAACACTGGAACCGAGTGCATCATAAACCGTCGCCATTTCCAAACCGATAATGCCACCACCGATGATGAGCATACGCTTGGGTATGTCTGCTAGGTTCAATGCTCCGGTCGAATCTATCAGGCGTGGATCATCGTAAGGAAAGCCTGGAATGCGTGTCACACTAGAACCGGCTGCAATGATGCAGTGCTCGAACGACACGTTCTTAATACCACTAGCTGTTTCCACTTGAATCAGGTGAGACGAGATAAACTTTCCTATCCCATGTATTACCTCTACCTTACGTTGCTTCGCTAATGCTGTTAACCCCTTGGTGAGCTTGCTGATTACAGAGTCTTTCCATGTCCGCAGCTTATCTACCTCTATCGTCGGCTTACCAAACACGACTCCCTGATGTTTGGTCTCTTCCGCTTCAGTAATGACCTTCGCCACATGTAGTAGCGCCTTTGATGGGATGCAACCGACATTGAGACATACACCGCCAAGGGCAGCGTAGCGTTCAATTAGCACAACTTTCTTACCGAGATCAGCGGCCCGAAATGCCGCAGTATAACCACCAGGTCCGGCACCTAATACCACTAAGTCAGCATGATTTTCTTCGCGTACGATCGGGGTCTGAACGCTCGCAGAAACTGGAGCTAAGGGGGGGGCAATGGCAGAACCCTCGTCGTATGACGCGTGGCTTGGCGCAACCTCTACCACCTCCAAGATAAGAATAGATGATCCCTCTGATACCTTATCGCCAACCCTGACTTTGATCTCCTTCACCACACCAGATTGTGGGGCAGGGATCTCCACTGTCGCTTTATCGGTTTCCAATGTGATGAGAGGCGCTTCTTTTTCTAACGTATCACCGACTTTCACCAGCAGCTCAATGACCGGAATATCTTTGAAATCACCAACGTCTGGGACTTTTATTTCGATAAGTTGAGTCATCACAACCTCATGTTATGGAACGGATCAGATTCACCCAGATTGCTACAATAATCTATTGCCATTATTGACGTATCTGTCCATCACCTAACACGATGAATTTTTGACTGGTCAAACCTTCTAGTCCTACTGGACCGCGCACATGAATCTTGTCGGTAGAGATGCCGATTTCAGCACCAAGACCATACTCGAAACCGTCTGCAAAACGAGTGGAAGCGTTGACCATCACTGAACTTGAATCTACTTCTCGCAGAAAACGCCGGGCGCGGGTGTAGTCCTCGGTGATAATGGCATCCGTGTGTTGAGAACCATAAACTGCAATATGCTCAATAGCCTGATCCAATCCACTCACCACCCGTATGCTCAGAATTGGTGCGAGATATTCGGTATGCCAGTCTTCTTCAGTGGCCTCCTTCATCTCTTTAATGAAGGTACGGGAGGACGCATCACCGCGCAACTCAACACCCTTGTCGAGGTAGATTTTACACAGCACTGGTAGCACCTCCCTGGCGATATCTTGATGTACTAGCAGAGTTTCCATAGTGTTGCAGGTACCATAACGATGTGTCTTAGAATTATCGGCAATGCGAATGGCCTTATCCAGATCGGCAGCTGCATCGATATAAACATGGCATACACCATCCAGATGTTTAATCACTGGGATACGCGCTTCGCTGGCAATGCGCTCGATCAATCCCTTGCCACCTCGCGGCACAATCACATCGACGAATTGCTTCATGGTAATCAGCTCGCCAACGGCAGCACGATCAGTTGTTTCAATTACCTGTACTGCAGTCTCTGGCAGACCTGCCGCTTTTAATCCTTCCTTCACACAAACAGCGATCGCCTGATTACAATGAATCGCTTCTGATCCGCCTCGCAGGATCGCCGCATTCCCTGCTTTGAGGCACAGTCCAGCGGCATCTGCCGTTACATTGGGCCGCGCTTCATAAATAATGCCAACCACACCTAGCGGCACCCGCATTTTTCCGACCTGGATACCCGAAGGACGGTAATTCAGGTTGCTGATTTCACCGACCGGATCAGCGAGCGAGGCGACTTGCAACAGACCCTCTACCATACTTGCCACCCCTTTTGAGGTGAGCGTCAGACGGTCTATCAAGGCCGCATCCAGGCCTTGAGCTTTGGCACCTTGCAAGTCTAGGGCATTAGCAGCTAGTAGCTTGTGTTCATCACGCTTAATGGCTGCGGCCATCACCGTGAGTGATTGATTCTTGACGGCGGTCTCAGCTCTCGCCATCAGACGCGATGCAATACGTGCCTCGCGCCCGACTGATTGCATATAGGCTTTGATATCCATGATGTCCATACCTAAACCCCGGGCAGGTAGTGAATTGGTGAATTTTAACGCTGATATGAAGCTATTGATACAACCCAGATCAATACCTTCTGCTGAGCGCAAAGCGCAATCCCATTTGTAGCAACTCATCCCAGGCATCACCCTGGGCGACACCCTTGCTGATCCTATCTATTTTTGCAGCGTGCAACAATGCCAACGCTAATGGTTTGAGACCAATTGACCTGGCGGCCCGCTCCATTGCCTTCTGCTTATCTCCCCATACTCTAGCCTCGTTCATCAGTTGCATTATGGGCCTGCCCGAATCTAATCCCTTTCGAATAGTGATAAGCGCGCGAATCTGTCCTGCCAGGATGGTAAGGATGAATGGGAGTGCCGCACCCTCACCCCTTAATCCTTCCAGTATACGGGCGTAACGGGCAATATCTCCTGCCATCACTGCATCTGACAACTTGAAAACATCATAGCGCGCCACATCGAGCACCGCATCTCTTACCTGGGCGAGAGACAACATCCCTTGCGGATAGAGCAACGCAAGTTTCTGTATCTCCTGATGAGCCGCAAGTAAGTTGCCTTCTACCTTATCAGCAAGGAACTGCAAAGTCTCTGGGTCCGCTTGCTGCTGTTGCACTGTGAGTCGCTGTCGGATCCACGCAGGTAGCTGCATACTCTCAACTGGGGAGATTGGAATCATACCTCCGGCACTTTCAAGGGCCTTGAACCACTTGGACGCCTGGCCCTGTTTGTCGATCTTGGGCAAAGTGATTAGCGTTATGGTATCTGGCGGCAGCGTATGACAATACGCTTCGATGGTCATGCCGCCCTGATTGCCAGGTTTTCCGGATGGAATGCGAATATCAATCAGTCTCCGCTCGCCAAATAGTGACAAGCTGTTGCTACTTTGTTGTAACTCCTGCCAATTAAAATGATGGTCTATCGTAAATATCTCATGCTCAACATACTTCATCTGGCGTGCTTGAGCACGGATTAGGTCCGCAGCCTCGATCGCTAACAAAGGCTCATCGCCAAACACTACATAAAGCGGATCTAGCTGTTTTTTTAGATGTTGAGAAAGCTGGTCTGGGTTAATGCGCATAGGAGTAGAGACAGTATTTGCCGCAGGCAAGATGGGGGAATAAAGCCGGGAGGTTAGGATTCCGACGCCAACAAAATAATTAAGTCATTTCGGTTATGGACGCTGGTTATTATGTCGCCCTCACAGTCCTCATAATCAGGGCTTCCCTTCCACCCTTACTGTCGCCAGCTGTCGCAAAATTTGCCTAACAATCTCGGTTTGCATCTCCTTAACGAGCATCGCCTCTTCAGCCTCTTTCGCCACTACCTGCTCATCCGTAAAAGGTAAAACACGTTCTCGGACAATCTCCGTAGCAGGGACCAGATCCACCCCCCTTCCATCCACGAGGCGATAAGTGACCAGATAACGCAACAAAAATTCCCGCACTCTACCTTCCCCAGATAGCGACAGGATGCTCTTCTCGTTAGTTTGTTTAAGGATCTCGAGTATCGCCTCTGCACCCCTAGCATCTTCAACCACACGAGTACTCTTGCCGCTATGGATAGTACGCTTAACCTCTGCAGTAATGGAGTAGCTATCTGGATCTGGAATATAGATTGAGATAAATGAAAATACTGTTGGCGGTTGCCCATACCCACGTAACTGAAATCCACAAGCCGATAGCGTTACGCTCAAAATGCCAACGATAAGGATTCGATATGATTTAAATTTCATGATTACCAACCACCATTACCGTTAAAGAACCCACTCAGAGTATGAGTCAATCACCCCACCCTCTACGAATAACTTCTTGAACACTGCTACTGCTTATTCAGTAGATATCTTCGTATGAACGAAACTCAATTCATATGACGATATTGACCAATCTACCCGGAACCACCACTACCTTCTTTACCATCTGCCCAACAATGAATCTTTGAACCTGATCGTTTGTCAGTGCAAGCTGCTCGATTATTGAACGTTCCGCGTTTTTAGCAACTCGCATTTGACCACGCAACTTGCCATTGACCTGCAGCATGAGTTCGATCTCGTCCTGCACCAATGCTGAATAGTCGACCTGTGGCCACGCTTGGTCGAGGAGTTCCGTTCCAGGTTTAAGCTCACGCCATAGTGCGCGACAAATGTGGGGAACAATAGGAGACAGTAGCAAAACGATATCTTCTAGCGCCTCCTGCATTAGACTCCGGGCTGCCCGGCTGGAATCGTTCGACTTTCCGAGGGCGTTCATTAACTCCATCACTGAGGCAACGGCCGTGTTAAAAGTATGGCGCCTATCCAGATCGTCGCTAACTTTAGCAATAGTCTGGTGCAACTGTAAACGCAGAGACTTGAGTTCAGGGGTAAGCTCGTCGTTGCCTTGTGTAGTAACCACCCCCTGCTGCAAGTGTTCGTATACCTGCTTCCACAGACGCTTCAGAAACCGGAAAGCACCCTCTGCTCCGGTATCGACCCACTCCAATGTCTGCTCCGGCGGACTGGCAAACATCATGAACAGGCGTGCGGTATCAGCACCGTATTGCTCCACTAGTTGTTGCGGATCAACACCATTGTTCTTAGATTTCGACATTGTACCAATACCACCAGATTCAACTGGCAGGCCATCCGCTCTCAATACCGAGAGACCGCACTTACCCTGAGCGTCCAACTGAGTATCCACCTCCGTTGGGTTATAGTAGACGATTCGCCCAGTCTCGGTTTTACGGAAGAATATCTCATTTAGGACCATACCTTGCGTTAGCAAGTTTGCAAAAGGCTCCTCGAATTTTACCAGTCCCAGGTCCCTCATCACCTTGCTCCAGAAGCGTGAATACAGTAGATGCAGGATGGCGTGCTCGATCCCGCCGATATACTGATCAACTGGCAACCAGTAATCCACTCGAGCATCGGTCATTGCCTTTCCCTGGTCGGCACAAGCATAACGAATGTAATACCAGGAGGAATCGACAAACGTATCCATCGTATCCGTCTCACGCCGCGCCTGCTTACCGCAACATGGACAAACACACTCGTAAAATGACGGCATCTTTGCTAGCGGGTTGCCTGAGCCATCAGGTACTAGACCTTCTGGTAGCACCACCGGCAACTGATTGTTTGGAACTGGTACCACGCCGCAATCATTGCAGTGGATCAGAGGTATTGGACAGCCCCAGTAGCGCTGACGCGAAATACCCCAGTCACGCAGACGATAATGTATACGCTTGTCACCCAACCCTCTTTCCTTAAGATCAGCAGAGATAGCATCAACGGCGGCCTTGTAATCAAGGCCATCGTACTTACCAGAATTAATGCAGACGCCACTCTTTTCTTCATACCAGGTTTGCCAGCGGTCAGCCGTAAATTTGAAATTCGAAGGATCGGCACTGAGAATCTCTCTCTCGATAATTCCAGCCTTGATCTCTTTGCTTCCCGCCGATTCAGTCACCTGCTTAATCGGCAAAGAATATTTTTTGGCAAACTGGAAATCACGTTCGTCATGCGATGGCACCGCCATCACCGCACCTTCCCCGTAAGTCATCAGTACATAATTGGCGATCCATACCGGCAACCTTGCACCGGTCAGCGGATGGAGGACAAATAGCCCGGTGTCCATGCCTCTCTTTTCCTGAGTGGCAATCTCCGCTTCCATGGTTGCCCCATGCCTGCATTCCTCGATGAACAGGGCCAATCGTGAATTTTTCTCGGCTGCATACAGCGCGACCGGATGCTCAGCAGCTACCGCCACATAGGTTACGCCTAGCAAAGTATCGGCACGAGTGGTAAAGACTTTCAGATCTTGCGGGATATCCGAGCTTGTATCAGCAGGAAAGGTGATATCAACCCCAAAACTCTTTCCAATCCAGTTAGATTGCATAGTCTTTACCCGTTCCGGCCATCCAGGCAGCTTATCCAGGTCATCAAGTAGCTCTTCCGCGTATTGGGTAATTCCTAAGTAATAACCTGGAATTTCGCGCTTTTCTACTAGCGCACCGGTTCGCCAACCGCATCCGTCGATTACCTGCTCATTGGCCAGCACAGTCTGGTCTACCGGGTCCCAGTTCACTACTTGAGTCTTCTTGTAGGCGATGCCTTTCTCCAGCATCCGTAGAAACAACCATTGGTTCCATCGATAGTAATCCGGCTCGCAGGTGGCCAGCTCCCGTTTCCAGTCTACGGCCAGCCCTAGACTTTTCAGCTGCTTGCGCATGTAATCGATATTGTCATGAGTCCACTGCGCGGGCGGCACATTATTCTGCATTGCCGCATTCTCCGCAGGCAACCCAAAAGCATCCCAGCCCATTGGCTGTAGAACGTTGTAACCTTTCATACGGCGGTAACGCGACAGCACATCACCGATGGTGTAATTACGCACATGACCCATGTGCAGCTTGCCGGATGGGTAAGGAAACATCGATAGGCAGTAGTACTTCGGCTTGCCCGGGATCTCAGTAGCATCAAAAGCATCGGTTCTATCCCAATACTGCTGAGCTTCCCGTTCAATTTCCTGGGGATGATATTTTTCTTGCATGGATTTGATCACTGTTCTATGGATCAGAAGATTATACCGTGAAGGACATCCACTTGCAGTCTTGCACATACTCTCTCCCTCATACAGCCTTGCGCAAGGCTGTGTAAACCAAGGGCACTGGTCAGCTCATAAAAATCTTTTCCGTGGCTGCTGATTCCATAAGGCTCACTCTTATTTTCTTGCTCAGCTCATAATAAAAATCGTATCATAACGATAAATAAGGCTGACTATTGCGCCACTTGATGCTCTGCTAAAGTCAATAAGATTGTAAGCAGATTCTGTTCGCGCTGATTTTTATTACTGTTCCAGGAGAGAGTTCGCATGTCACAAAAACACCCCGTCATCGCCGTTACTGGATCGTCTGGAGCCGGCACGTCTACAGTTAAAAACAGTTTTGAACATATCTTTCATCGTGAGAAATTGTCTGCCGTGGTAGTGGAAGGTGACAGCTTCCATCGGTACGACCGTGATGCAATGAAAAAGGCCGTTGCTGAATCAGAAAAAGACGGCGGCCGACCCATCAGTCATTTCGGTCCCGAAGCTAACGAGTTCGAGAAACTGGAAGCGCTATTCAAGGAATATGGCAAGACCGGTAAAGGTCAAACGCGCTTGTATCTTCATAATGATGATGAGGCTGCACCATACAAGCAGAAAGCCGGCACCTTCACCCCGTGGTCGTCACTTGCCCCTGGTTCAGACCTGTTGTTTTACGAGGGATTGCATGGTGGGGTCAAGAGCGACACCGCTGATGTCGCCAAACATGTGGACCTGCTGGTCGGCGTAGTGCCCATCGTTAATCTGGAATGGATCCAAAAAATCCGACGTGATACAAGTGCCCGCGGCTATTCTGCCGAGGCGGTGACGCACACAATTCTGCGCCGTATGCATGATTATGTGCATTACATTACCCCACAGTTCTCTCAAACTCACGTCAATTTTCAGCGGGTTCCCACAGTCGACACATCCAATCCTTTCATCGCTCGCGAGATCCCAACCTTGGACGAGAGTTTCGTTGTAATCCGCTTCCAAGATCCAAAGAGTATGGACTTCCCCTATCTGCTTTCCATGATTCACGATTCCTTTATGTCCCGCCCAAATACTATCGTCGTGCCTGGCGGAAAAATGGGCCTGGCAATAGAATTGATACTGACGCCACTGATCCTGACCTTGGTAGCAAAAAGCAAGAAATAGCAATCCAGCCACTTTAGTTAGGCAGAATGATTCATCAATACTCTGCTCCCTACGTAGATCAATGAAGACTGTATAATTCCGGCATTGAATTTTCTCCGGGAACAGCCTTCTCTCTATGTCTTCTCTATTGTCCGGCCTCAATCCGGAGCAACTCGAAGCAGTCACCCTGCCACACCAATCAGCCTTGGTGCTGGCGGGTGCTGGCAGTGGCAAAACCAAGGTACTCACTACCCGCATTGCGCACTTAATTCAGGCCGGTCAAGTCAGTCCACACGGCATCCTCGCCGTCACCTTCACTAACAAAGCAGCTAAGGAAATGCTCACACGCATTTCCACCATGCTGCCGATCAATACCCGAGGTATGTGGGTTGGCACCTTTCACGGCTTGTGCAATCGCATGCTGCGCGCCCATCACCAGGATGCAGGGCTGCCACAGGCCTTTCAAATCCTCGATTCGGCTGATCAACTAGCAATTATCAAGCGAATTCTGAAAAGTCTCGGCGCAGACGACGAGAAATTTCCCCCGCGCCAGGTGCAGTGGTTCATCAATAATGCAAAAGAGGAAGGACTGCGCGCATCGAGGGTTGAAGTCTATGATGATTTTGCGCGCAAGATGACTGAGTTCTACACGGTGTACGAGCAACAGTGCAACAAGGAAGGTGCGGTGGATTTTGCTGAACTACTATTGCGGAGTTATGAACTACTCAGCCGTAATGAGATACTTCGTGAACACTATTGCTCACGCTTCAACCACATCTTGGTTGACGAGTTTCAGGATACTAGCAGGCTTCAATATAAGTGGCTCAAACTACTGGCTGGTGATAAGGCTGCCGTGTTCGTGGTAGGTGATGATGACCAGAGCATTTATGCATTCCGAGGAGCCAATACCGGCAACATGAAGGATTTTGAACGTGACTTCCGTATCACAAAAATTATCAAGCTCGAACAGAACTACCGCTCCCATGGCAACATACTCGGTGCCGCAAATACTCTGATACGTAACAATAGCGGGCGCCTTGGCAAGAACCTCTGGACTTCAGAAGGTCATGGAGAGCCACTGCGCGTATATAACGCGCCAACCGATTTTGATGAGGCTGCGTTCATTGTCGACGAGATTAAATCACTACGTGCCGAAGGAATAGCGCTATCGCAAGTGGCTTTGCTGTACCGTTCTAACGCACAATCGCGCGTATTGGAACACGCCCTGTTCAACGCTTCTTTACCTTATCGGGTGTATGGCGGCATGCGTTTCTTTGATCGTCAGGAAATAAAGCATGCACTGTCCTACCTGAGACTAGTTGCTAACCCTGATAATGATAATGCGTTACTCCGGGTCATAAATTTTCCATTGCGCGGGATCGGTGCGCGCAGCCTGGAACAACTACAAGACCAGGCCAACCGGCAAGGAATTGGTTTATGGGCTGCGATGCAGAACAGTTGTGGTGATAGGGAATCCCTTATCCAGGATGCTGACATCAGCATACCGGCTGGAAGAGCTAATAGATCAGATAAACCGAAGAAGGGAATGGATAGCTTTGTTGCCTTGATCGAAACGCTACAGCAATCCTGCGAGGGACTGCCATTACCTGAAATTGTCGAGCATATGCTAGAGCATAGCGGGCTAACAGCACATTATCGTGCTGAACGGGAAGGGGCTGACCGACTGGAGAACTTAAATGAACTGATCAATGCCGCCACTAGCTTCGTGCACGAGGCCGAGGACGACAGTCTAACGGCATTTCTTGCTCATGCTTCGCTGGAGGCAGGGGAGCATCAGGCTGGTAGTGGTCAAGATGCATTGCAATTAATGACGGTGCACTCTTCTAAAGGGCTAGAATTTCATACTGTATTCCTCAGTGGACTGGAAGAGGGGCTCTTTCCTCATGAGAACAGCCGCAACGAAGCTGGAGGTGTAGAAGAAGAGCGGAGACTAATGTATGTGGCCCTGACCCGTGCGCGGCGACGCTTGTATTTGAGCTTTGCCCAGAGCCGCATGCTACATGGCCAGACTCGCTACAATGTCCCCTCGCGTTTTCTACAGGAAATTCCAGAGGGCCTGCTGAAGTGGCTACAGCCAGTACAAAAAATGGGATACAGAAACCAGGCTCCAGAAACCGTAAACCAGAAATCGAGAATAGCCCCCCAAAGATCCACGTTCGGCATGCAAAATCTCAGTACGAGCGTTCGAGATGCAGAAGCCGCACAGTGGCGAGTTGGACAGAATGTAACCCATGCCAAGTTCGGCTCTGGTGTGATCATCAGTTGCGAGAGCCAGGGTACAGATGCGCGCGTCCAAGTGAAATTCGGTCGCTCCGGAACGAAGTGGTTATCGCTAGAGTACGCCAAGCTAGTACCTATCTGAAACAAGCTAACGGGTACCAACTACACTGGGCTAGTGGGCTCAACTATCTCCACGAAGATATCCTCATAGCTCGCATAGAGCGAAGCAAATAGTACCGGCACCAGCAAGAAAAATCCCAATCCGTACGGCATCGCCGCAATCACCGCCAGCACCACCATCGTGATAGTGTAAAGCTGTAGCGGTATGATGTTTTTTATACAAGCAAGAAAGCTCAACTTCATCGCAGCCACTGCGGGCATATCTTTAAATGCCACCAACAATGGCGCAAACCAGGCCGCCATCATCAGTGGAATGGACAGCCCCAAGGCCACCATTACAGCCGTTAGACCGCCACTCATGACGCCTCGCAACTCATTCTCATCGACCCTTTTCCCATTTATCAACAGCTCCATCAGTGTGCTGCCTCCGAGCATCATGGCCACACCCAAGATGAGCACTTGCCCCACTAGATAGATCCCCCCCACGGTGATCAGCGGAACAGGGTTTTGCCTAAAGCCCGCGAACAAATAGGCGATTTCCAATTTTTCGCCTCGTTCTAACGCTCTGCAACCTATCATCAACCCAGCCAAGAATAGTGGCGAGAGTAGCGTGAAAAAAAACTGCCCCACCATAGGAATAAGCGCCAACGTAGCTGCGATCAATAACAAAACAAAACACGATAGGACCCATGCCAGAGGGGCCTTGAAAAACAGGTAGAAACCATTCACGATCCACTGCCATCCCTGCTTCGCGCTAGTCTGCCTGGCTTCCATCTTTCGTTTCTCCAATAGAACGATCACTCGTTGCTCGATCATGATCCAACAATCAAGACACTCAAGCCAAAATCTGAGCTAACTCGAGATAGGATATCGAGTGATTTTTCAGTATACGTCTGAAATGATTTGGGTCCTTGACGTGCGTCAACTCTCCCATCCGCGGCAAGTGGCAGTCATACAGCCGCGACAACCAGAAGCGTAAGGCCCCAGCACGTAGCATCACCGGCCAGGCATCATGCTCGATGGCGGCAAGAGGGCGGACACTGTGATAGGCCTTGATCAAGGATGATAAGCGTACCCCATCTAGTTCGCAACTTTCAGTTAGACACCAATCATTAGCCGCAATAGCGAGATCAAACAGCCACGCATCATTGCAGGCAAAATAAAAATCGATCACGCCTCCGATAGTTCCGTCAACAAATAGCACATTGTCGCGAAACAGATCTGCATGAATCACACCACGTGGTAGTTTTTCAAAACAGTGAGCAGACTGGAAACGTAACTCTTCCTTGAGCATCTCTGCCTCTTGCGCCGTCAAAAATGGCATCACATCGGGTGCTACGCTTCCCCACCACTTTGGTCCGCGCGGGTTTTCCATTTTTTCAGGATAAGACAGGCCAGACAAGTGTAAATCTGCCAGCAATGCACCAACCTCTGCACAGTGCTCATGGGTAGGATACATCTGTGATTTTCCCGGCAGGCAGGTAACGATGCTTGCTGGCTTGCCATTTAATTCACCCAGGAGCCTGCTGTCGATACTAGCGATCGGATCCGGGCATGGAATACTGTGTCGTGACAAATGTGCCATCAGGTTAAGATAGTAGGGAAGCTCCGTTGCGGTGAGCTTCTCGAACAGTGTGAGAACATATTTTCCATGACTCGTCGTAACGAAATAATTGGTATTCTCGATACCTGAAGAGATCCCC
>CAJBQQ010000019.1 GCA_903957805.1 uncultured Pseudomonadota bacterium
CGGTACTGCCCTATGATCAGTCTCTCCACCGACTACCGGCCTATCTTCAACAGCTCGAGATGGAGAGTAATGGAAAGACCACCGACCGTGATGGCAGGTCTGTCGATTACAGCACCGGGGTGGTCCTGTGGGGTGAGCCTGGGACCAATGGTCAGCATGCGTTCTACCAGTTACTCCACCAGGGGAATCAGATCATCTCGTCAGACTTTCTGGCACCCTGCCAGAGCCAAAACCCGATCGGTAATCATCACACCCTCCTGATGGCAAACTTCTTCGCACAGACCGAATCACTGATGAAGGGTAGGACAGAGAGCGAGGTCCGTGATGAACTTGTCTCTCAGGGAATGTCTTCGGATGCACTAGAAAAATTACTCCCACACAAAATCTTCTCAGGCAATCACGCCTCCAACTCCATCCTCTTCAAGAAGCTCGACCCTAAAACTTTAGGATCTCTGCTCGCGATGTATGAACACAAGGTATTTGTACAGAGCGTGATCTGGAATGTGAATCCATTCGATCAGTGGGGAGTCGAGCTGGGTAAGAAACTGGCCGGAACCATCCTGTCAGAACTGGAGGGGGACTCCCCCGTAACCGGACACGACTCGTCTAGTAATGGGCTGATCAATCATTTTAAGAAAAACTGTTAGAGACAGATCCGGACAAGGTATCGCCATCAATATCAGCATCATCCCATGCCTCGAAAGACATCCCACTCTCCTCTGAGTGTTCTCTTCATCACGCCCGAGATCCACCCACTGATCAAGACAGGGGGACTGGGTGATGTCAGCTCATCACTCCCATCGGCGCTTCGTCAGTTAGGTGTAGATGTGAGGGTGCTCATTCCAGGCTATCCGCAGGTGATGTCTGGATTAAAAAACAAACGTCGGTTAGTCGATCTCGGTCCCCTGGCGCATTTCCCACCAGCGGCTTTGTTATCGGCTAGGTTGCAGGTGGGGGACTCGGGAGAGATCCCGGTCATCATTCTTGATTGTCCGGGTCTCTATCAACGTGAGGGAGGACCTTACATGGACCCCTCCGGACACGAATGGCCGGATAATGCGCTCCGGTTCGGTCTACTCTCAAGGGTCGGTGCAATACTCTCATCCGATGCCAGCCCACTCAAGTGGCGACCCCAGGTGGTTCACTGCAATGACTGGCAGAGCGGACTCACACCCGCCTATCTGAACACTCATCGTGGGAAGAGGTCTGCCACACTGATGGAGATCCATAACCTCGCCTTTCAGGGGGTATTCCCACCCGGTAGCGTGGCCCAATTGGGCCTCCCCGCGGACAGCTTTAATATCAATGGTCTTGAGTACTATGGGCAGATGTCCTTCCTGAAGGCCGGTCTCTACTATTCCGATCACATCGTCAGCGTCAGTCCGACCTATGCTCGCGAGATCCAGACTTCAGAGTTGGGATTTGGATTGCAGGGATTGCTGTCGGGTCGTCGTAACCAAATCAGTGGAATCGTTAATGGTATCGATACCCTTGAATGGGACCCATCGAGTGATCCCCACCTGAACAGGCACTACAGTTTAAGCAAGATCAACAACAAATCCGCCAATAAGCGCTCCCTGCAGCAGTCTCTCGGACTCACGGTCGACCCGGATATTTTATTGTTTGGGATGGTCAGCCGGATCGCTCATCAAAAGGGGAGCGATCTGCTGTTACAGGTCGCTCCTCACTTGACCAGAATCCCCGCTCAGTTGGTCATCCTCGGCAGCGGTGAGCCGGCTCTGGAGAGCCAACTGATGCAACTCGCTAAGAACTACCCCGGGAAGATTTCTGTCAGTATCGGATTTGATGAATCTCTATCACACCTAATCGAGGCCGGTTCAGATTGCTTCCTGATGCCATCACGGTTCGAGCCGTGTGGCCTAAACCAGTTATACAGCCAGCGATATGGAACACCTCCACTGGTTCACGCGACCGGTGGCCTGATCGACACCGTGGTCGACTGCATTCCCTCCACACTGTCAGACGGCACCGCAAGCGGATTCTTATTTCAGTCGATGAATCCGAACAATTTTCTTGCGGGCATCCGTCGAGTCAGCACCCTCTACCGCGACAAACCCGCATGGAGACGTCTGCAGAAGAACTGCATGTCCAAAGACTTGAGTTGGCGAGTCAGTGCTGAGTCCTACCTTGAAATATACCGATCTCTCGCCTCTGGTCTTCCGGTATCACAGACGGTCGCGTGAAGGGTTGAAGGGTCATGTGCGGCGAATAGCCCACTTAATCACCGCAACTTATGCGGAGAATAGTTTTCTTTTGCGGAGATTCCGTAATATAATCTCCGCATGAAAAGCGGAGAAAAAAATTACCTCTGGCAACACCACCAATGGCCTCAATGGCACTACGATATCCAACCATTGATGAGTCTGATGGGCGAGGTTCATCGACTACAGGGTAGTCTGTTGGGCCGGATGCAGACCCTGGGACTGGAACTTCGTGATCAGGCCACCTTGCAGGTACTGACCGAAGAGGTGATCAAGACCAGCGAGATCGAGGGAGAGCACTTCGATCCAGAGGACGTTCGGTCATCGATCGCCCGGCGATTAGGACTGGACATCGGCGCCCTAGCACCTGCCGACCGGCACATCGATGGTGTCGTGGAGATGGTGATCGATGCAACCTCAAACCACCCCCTGCCGCTGACACCGGATCGGTTATTTGGATGGCATGCCGCACTCTTCCCAACCGGCTACAGCGGAATGCTGCCGATTTGCACCGGACGCTATCGAGACGATTCAACCGGGCCGATGCAGGTGGTATCGGGACCGATAGGCCGTCAGAAGGTGCACTTCGAAGCCCCACCCGCGAACTCACTGAATGACGAGATGACGCGTCTATTGACATGGTTCAACCACGACCAGAAGGACGACCCACTGGTCAAG
>CAJBQQ010000020.1 GCA_903957805.1 uncultured Pseudomonadota bacterium
CAGCGCCTGCTGGCCGATGGTCATTACACTTTCTGGGGTCATACGTAGAAGCTCTGTACCAATGAATTAATCAGGAGTGCCCAACCATCCACCAGAACGAACAGCATCAGCTTGAATGGGAGAGAGATGATGACAGGGGATAGCATCATCATACCCATCGACATGAGCACACTCGCAACCACAATATCGATGATGAGGAATGGAATGAAGACCATAAAACCAATCTGGAATGCGGTCTTTAATTCGCTGGTGACATAGGCCGGGACCAGTATCTTCATCGGAACTTCTTCCGGGCTGTAGAGTTGTTCGCTATTGGATATCTTTACGAATAGCGCCAGATCGGATTCACGTGTCTGCTTTAACATGAATGCCTTGAGTGGAACGCTCCCCTTATCAAGTGCCTGAGACAGATTCATCTTATTCTCTGAGAAGGGCTGATAGGCATCGGTATTGATCTTGTCGAGTACCGGTGACATCACAAAGAAGGTTAAGAATAGAGCAAGCCCGAGCAGTACCTGGTTGGGGGGGGATGATTGGGTCCCAAGCGCCTGACGTAGTAGAGACAGAACGATGATGATCCGTGTGAAGCTCGTCATCATGAGTATGATCGCTGGCAGAAAGGTCAGCGATGTCAGCATCAGAAGAGTCTGGACGCTTAAGGTATAAGTCTGTCCGCCACCGGGTGCGGGTGTGCTGGTAATGCTCGATAATCCAGAGCTTTGAGCAAAGACCGGTAACGCGATACAGCCCGCCAGACCGATCAGGGTGAGATAGAGTTTCTTCCTCGTTGTCATGACCGGGGTCAGGTTTTGCGAGTGGAGGGGTGAGATTGTTTTAACCTGCATTACGCTTATCCGTCATCTGCTGAAGCCAGTCCTGAAATCCCTTACGGGGGCTGATGGGAGTGTTCTCTGAACTGGGTTCTGAATGACCCTTGGGCATGGTATGAAGTGTACGAACCTGTCCCGGAGCCACCCCCAGAACTAACCATGTTCCATTCACTTCGACTAAGACCACACGCTCCCTCTGACCGACCGCAGCACCTGCGATGACCTTGATATTTCCGTTTGGGGCTCCATGATTTAAAGCAAATCTCTTTAGCAACCACGCAGTCGCAACGATCACTGCCAGAACCAGCAAGAGCCCGACCATCATCTGCAGCATCCCACCCTCCGGTAAGACTGTTGATGGGGGGGCATAGGGGGGTCTTTGTGGCTCTGTCTGTGCATAGAGGGGAAGGCTCGTCGAGATCAGTACAGACAGACTTAAAACACTTTTTAGCATGTTGACTCTCTATCGATTGAGCTTTCGGATGCGCTCTGAGGGGGTGATGATATCGGTCAAGCGGATACCGAAACGCTCATTCACGACCACCACCTCTCCCTGAGCGATGAGACATCCATTCACCAGAACATCCATCGGCTCACCGGCCATTCCATCAAGTTCAACGACCGACCCCTGTGCAAGCTGAAGAAGGTTCTTGATAGCGATCCGAGTTCGTCCCAGCTCGACGGTGATCTGGACTGGGATATCGAGAATCATGTCCAGATCGTCATTGACATGGGTGCCAGGAGAGTTGCTACCGGATAGCTCTTCAAATACGGGCGTTGTATTTTTCTTGGGGCTCACCTCTAGATCATTCGTGCTCGTGCTCGGACTCGGATTTGGACTTGGACTTGGTTGGGCCTCTGCAGACTCCCAGTCATCGATACTATTCGTGTCTTCGTTTGAAGGGTTTGACATGATGATTTCCTTTGATTTAGGTAATTTTCTGGTTGATGGAGAGGATCTTGCCCACCTTCAGAGCATACTGACCATTAGAGGTTCCGTATTTACACTCGAATATGGGGACGCCATCAACCTTTGCCACCACCGCCGCTGGGATCTCGATTGGGACGATATCACCCTTCTTCATATGCATAATCTGGCGAAGTGTGGACGATGTCTCACACAGATTGGAGATCAGGTCTATCTCTGCCAATTGGATCTGCTGTCTGAGCAACTTTACCCACATACCATCCACCTCTGTTTGGTCCCCTTGAAGGCTGCTGTA
>CAJBQQ010000021.1 GCA_903957805.1 uncultured Pseudomonadota bacterium
GATTTAGTGAGTGCATCGATCCTGGTCATACTGCTTAAGACTAGGTTGTATTGCTTGTGTAACTCAATCAGAATCTGATTCGTCTTGGCATCGAGCTCGGACTTGGCCTTCTCGTGGTTGGATGCTGCTTGACTGGTCACCGCGCTGACATTACCCCCATTGAATATCGGTACATTCACCTGAACGCCGACGCTACGGGTCAGGAAGTCCATCCCGACCATGATCGGGATATCCGACTTCTGACGGTTGACACCCGCGATCAGGTCGATCCTCGGGGCATGACCTGCACGTTGACGGTTGATCTCCTCTCTCGCGATCTCGATCGTATGCCTCTGAGCGATGATCTCTGGATTGGTCTCCATTGCAATGGACTTCCACTCCTCAAAATTATTGGGGATCATCGGACTCACCCTGAAACTCTCCGATAATGAGTCCATCCTAGTGACCTGATCAACACCGCTGATGGTCGCCAAAACAGTCCTCATATTAGCTTGGTGGTCTCGTGCCTCGATCACCTGTGCCTGAGCTAAGTCATACCTCGACTGAGTCTCCAGCATATCGGTCTTGGTACCCTCACCCTTCACAAACATCCTCTCATTCATCTGACGCTGCTCGGTATATCGATTCAGTTCAGCGAATGCGAGTGCCAGTTGATCCTCCGCAATCTTGGCATCTGCATAGGCCCCAACGATACGAACAATCAAGTCTTGGCTCCTTTCAGAGAATTTCGCAGTGCTCTGACTGGTCTGAGCGATTCCCTGCTTATAACGTGCGAAAGAGTCTAGATTGAATACCGGCTGACGGAATAGGAGTGACTCATTCTCACTCTGATACTGTCTGAAACTACTGGTCGAGGGGGTGGTTGTTTGGTCCTGAAAGTCCTGCTGATTCGCGTTGGTGGTATAACTAAAAGATATGTTGGGAAGTAAAAAAGACCGGCCAATACTTGTGAATTGCTGACCGGCTTCATTCTCATGAACCGCTGCACGGTAGGTCGGATCATTCTGTAGTGCTGCATCGAATGCCTGCATCAGTCCGAATGCAGATGCACTCCCAGCCTGAAGTAGTGTGACGACACTCAAGATTAGAACCGACCAACGGTTAATTGATATGGTCTTCATTCTTCTGTCATCGCCATCTTAATATGGTCCAGTATTGGTTTTAAGAGATAGTTCAATAGAGTCCTCTCACCCGTCTTTACGAATAATTCGACCGGCATACCGGGTCGTACCTGTAGATTCGAGATCATCTTCATCCCCTCTGGGGCCACCTTTGCCTTGATTTGGTAATAGGGAAGTCTCGAGACCTCATCGATCAATCGGTCTGCCGAGACATGGGTCACGATGCCGGGTACATGCGGTGTCAGGTTCTGATTGAATGCTGAGAATATCAATTCAACTTTCAAATCCGGATGGACCTTATCGATCAGATGTACCGGCACCTGTCCCTCAACCACCAGAGCATCCTCGCTCGGAACGATCTCCATCAATTTAAATCCAGGAGCGATCACGCCACCCCGTGTGAATACACTCAATCCAACCACCGTTCCATCGACAGGTGCCCTGACCTCAACATTGGCCAGATCAAAGTCCTGGCTGACCAACCTCGTTCTGAGCCCTTCAGCCTCTTTCTGTGCCTCTGCTAGTTGAGTACCGACCTCCTTTTGATAGGTCTGCTTCTGCTGAAAGTAGAGACGTTCAATGTCGAGCATCCTGTTACGAGCGACATAACCCTCATCGGCCAGATCACGCATTGAATCGAGCTGCTCCTTCAGTATCCTGAGCTCTCCCTGGATCGCATTCCTACGTGAGACGAATAACTGGTTCTGTAGATTAATATTGGCCATGACACGAGGATCATCCATAGCATCCTCCATCTCTGACGGGAATCTGATCGATCCTGCCCCATCCCTTTCCGCGGTCAGACGTGCCTCGACCGCACGTGCGGTGAAGTACTGAACACGCGAGATCTCGGCCAATGCTTTGGCCTGGGTCGCGTTCATGGTGATCAGTATCTGACCTGCCTTAACGGTATGACCCTCCTTAACCAGAATCTCCTCGATGATCCCGCCGGTCGGGTGTTGGATCGCCTTCCGGCTGCTTGCAACTGCGACCGTACCACTCAGAGGAACGCCCTTATCCAGGGGTGCGAGGGAGGCCCAGAGCATGAATCCGCCGACACCACCAATCACGATCCACCAACCCATTCGAGCATGATGGGTCTCATCGGTATTCATTTCAGGTTCAGGTATCTCCTGATAGGGGATGTCTATTGCAGCCTCCTGTGGACTAAACGGTTTCTTTATCATCGACTTGGTTTACATTATCGTTCTGGGTATCGGCCGCAATCCTTGGACGGGAAGCTGCCATGGCTTGTGCGGGAACACCCTTCTCTGCCTGCTTGGACTGTCTCGATTGTTGGTTTAACTTAGTAATCTCGGCCAGGACCTGCTCACTCGGACCAAA
>CAJBQQ010000022.1 GCA_903957805.1 uncultured Pseudomonadota bacterium
AGATCTGGAAGAGGTCTTCATCAAGATCGTGGGCAGCAAGTCGGACTAGGATAATCTATGATCGGATTTTATACGCTCTTCAATAAGGAGGTGCAGCGGTTCTGGAAGGTCAGTCTACAGACCATTCTCGCACCCATGCTAACAACGCTACTCTACTTGCTAATCTTCTCGCACGTGCTGGAAGAGCATGTGCAAATTTACCCCGGCGTGGCCTATACAGTGTTCTTAATTCCAGGCCTAGTGATGATGTCGGTACTTCAAAATGCATTTGCAAACTCGTCGTCAAGTCTTATCCAATCACGAGTCACTGGTAATATCGTATTTGTACTGCTCTCGCCACTATCCTACCGTGAAATATTTCTGGCATATGTGTTGGCATCAGTAGTGCGCGCGTCCGTTGTGGGGGTGGGAGTATATCTAGTGACATGGTGTTTCTTTGATGTGCCGTTACGTTCATTATCATGGGTATTTCTATTTGCGCTACTGGGAAGCGCTTTTCTAGGAGCATTGGGGATTATTGCTGGGATTTGGGCAGAAAAATTTGATCAGCTGGCTGCATTTCAAAATTTTATTATCCTGCCGCTGACATTTCTATCAGGTGTGTTTTATTCAATCCATTCGCTTCCTCCCTTTTGGCAGGGACTGTCACAATTCAATCCATTCTTTTACATGATCGACGGATTTCGATACGGGTTTTTTGGGGTGTCAGATGTTTCGCCATACTTAAGTTTTGGAATTGTGGTGACTTGCTTTATGGCAGTATCATGGCTGACGTTAGGAATGCTGAGGACGGGGTACAAGCTTCGACATTGATCACCTGTATCCATGTATCAATCGACGAACTTGGTAGTTGAGAATCTAGATCAAATATTATTTATCCAAAAAGGAAAAAGAAATGGTCACAGCAGAGAGTATACAAACTCATATAGAAACGGCCATGCCGTGTGAACTAGTACAGGTAGAGGGTGACGGGCATCACTTCAATGCAATCATCGTCAGTGCTGAATTTCAGGGAAAGAACATGGTCCAGCAACACCAGCTAGTTTATCGAGCGCTCGGGGATAGAATGAAGGAGGAGATTCACGCGCTATCGATGAAGACACTGACACCCGAACAGTGGAAAGATGCAAATCAGACATAGACCCTCGTTATTTCAACCACGTGTTATGGCGAGGAAAAGACTAGACTGACAAAACTAGGCGGCCGTAGCTAGCGCGCCCCGCATTTTTTGCATCGCTTTGGCTTCGATCTGTCGGATACGCTCTGCTGATACCCCTAATTCATCTGCAAGGTCGTGAAGTGTCGCGGTATCTTTCTCCCTCAACCAGCGGGACTCGATGATATGTCTGCTACGGGGGTCCAAACTGGACAGAGCCAATTCGAGTCCTTCTCCGTGCAGTCGGTTGGTCTGCTTGGCTTCTAGTAATTGGGAGGGTTCAGAGCCATCTGTGAGGTAAGCGATGGGGCTATATGACTCATCCTCATCCTCAGATAGGGGCTCAAGTGAGATATCACGACCACTAAACCGGGTCTCCATCTCGACGACCTCCTCCGGCTTAACCCCCAGTTGTTTCGCCATAGTCTCAACCGCCGCCGGGCTCATGGTATCCAGTCCCTGCCTCATGCTGCGAAGACTAAAGAATAGTTTCCTTTGAGCCTTGGTGGTGGCGATCTTTACCAGCCTCCAGTTACGCAGAACAAACTCATGAATCTCAGCCTTAATCCAATAAACGGCAAATGATATCAGCCTTACCCCGCGCTCCGGATCATAGTGCTTGACCGCCTTCATCAGACCGATATTGCCTTCCTGAATTAGATCGGCTTGTGGGAGACCATATCCCTTGTAGCCACGTGCGATAGAGGCAACGACCCGCAGGTGTGACAGCACCAATTGGCGAGCTGCTTCGATATCATCATCGTCTCTCAAGCGTCGCGCTAACCGCAACTCTTCCTCCTGAGAGAGGATGGGAAGTCGACTGATGGTTTGTATATAACTCTCGATACTGCCGCTGGTCGAGGGTATGCTCAAAGAAAAGGTCATTTCATCCTCCTTAGATTCTCAATGCCATATTAAAATA
>CAJBQQ010000023.1 GCA_903957805.1 uncultured Pseudomonadota bacterium
ACCCTTTAGGGACAAAGACGGCTATGCGCTCAAAGCTGGTTGCGGGCAACTGGAAGATGCATGGTGGAATGGCGCAGAATAGGCTCCTGCTCGACTTGATCGTTGGTGGGACAAGAGGTCTGCATGGGGCAGATTGCGCCGTGTGCGTGCCATACCCTTACCTGTCTCAGGTTCAGTCATTGCTGCAAGATACTCATATTCTCTGGGGCGCTCAGAACATGAGCCAACATGAGAAGGGTGCCTACACCGGTGAGGTGTCAGCGACAATGCTGACAGATTTCGCTTGTCGGTATGTGATTGTTGGCCATTCTGAACGTCGTGCATTGTATGGTGAGGATAGTCTCACCGTAGCGTTAAAGTTTAAGGCCGCTCAGTCTGCCGGATTGTTGCCCATCCTGTGTGTCGGAGAGACACTTGAACAGCGTGAGGCGAATGTCACTGAGCAAGTGATCGCGGATCAGTTGGATGCGGTTATTGGATTGCTGGGAGTGAGTGCGTTGGCCAAATCGGTCCTTGCCTATGAACCGGTATGGGCCATTGGTACGGGTAAGACGGCAACACCGCAACAGGCGCAGGATGTGCATGCATTCATACGTAATAGAGTGGCCGATAAGGACATTGAAATCGCAACTGGGTTACAGATTCTTTATGGTGGCAGCGTCAAAGCGAATAATGCTTCTGAGTTATTTTCCATGGCTGATATTGATGGCGGATTGATTGGTGGTGCTTCACTCATTGCGGACGAATTTATTGCGATCTGTCGTGCTGCACAGAGTTAATTTTTTGGAGTAAACATTGGAAACAGTTATTTGGATAGTCCATGTGTCGGCTGCTATTTCGGTAGTTGTTCTGGTCTTGCTGCAACATGGTAAGGGTGCTGACATGGGGGCCGCTTTCGGTAGCGGCTCATCAGGTAGTCTGTTCGGGGCCAGCGGATCGGCAAACTTCCTCAGCAGGTCTACCGGCGCGTTAGCGGCTGTGTTCTTCATTACTAGCCTAGGCCTTACATACTTCTCAGGTAATAAGGTTGAGACTCAGGGGGTGATGGATCGGGCGATACCCGCTCAGTCGTCTAAGCCTGCGGGTTCTTCCCCATCATTGCCAGCAAGTACTGACGCCTCTAAAGCAAGAGAGATACCCGAGTAAATTAATTTAGCAGTCGATTGAACGATTGCTTGAGTCTGTGTTCCAACTTGAGGTTTTTTGAGACTCAGAATTTAAATTAAGCCGCCGTCGTGGTGAAATTGGTAGACACGCCGTCTTGAGGGGGCGGTGGCGAAAGCTGTGCGAGTTCGAGTCTCGCCGACGGCACCAAATTTTAGGGAATAGAATCAGGAGCGAGTAGTTAAGGGTAGGCATTACAGATTATGTATTTGCGACACTCTTGCCCATTAATTCTCGGTTTCTAGTCAAAACGATGCTCGAAAATTATTTCCCCATCTTGCTGTTTATCCTAGTCGGCCTAGCCGTCGGTGGTGGGGCCATGGCGTGTGGATGGTTGCTGGCGCCTAATCGGCCCGATAGTGAGAAGCTCTCTCCCTATGAGTGCGGTTTCGAGGCGTTCGAGGATGCGCGCATGAAGTTCGACGTGCGCTACTATCTGGTTGCTATCCTTTTCATCTTATTTGATCTGGAGATCGCATTCTTGTTTCCTTGGGCGGTAGTGCTGAACGAGATTGGTACGTTTGGTTTTGTCGCTATGATGATCTTTCTCGGCATTCTCGTCGTTGGTTTTATCTACGAGTGGATGAAGGGTGCTCTAGAGTGGGACTAGCCCTATGAGTATCGAAGGTGTAATGGAGAAGGGGTTCGTCACCACCAGTTTAGATTCAGTCATTAACTGGGGGAGGACTGGATCCATGTGGCCGATGACGTTCGGTCTGGCCTGCTGTGCTGTGGAAATGATGCAGGCCGGCGCATCACGATATGATCTCGACCGTTTTGGTATTGTCTTCCGCCCGAGTCCTCGTCAATCAGACGTGATGATCGTTGCCGGCACGTTGTGCAACAAGATGGCCCCCGCGCTCCGTAAAGTTTATGACCAGATGGCCGAGCCTCGGTGGGTGATCTCCATGGGATCCTGCGCCAATGGTGGTGGTTACTACCACTACTCCTACTCGGTAGTCCGCGGGTGTGACCGCATTGTCCCAGTGGATATCTATGTGCCTGGCTGTCCACCGACAGCAGAAGCGCTTCTTTACGGTCTTATTCAGCTGCAGAACAAGATTCAACGCACCAATACCATCGCCCGCTGAGTCATATATGACTTCCCCCCGCTTGGAAAAGCTCTCCCTTTCCCTACAGACCGTGCTGGCTGACAGACTTGTCAGTACGAATGAGCATCTGGGAGAGATGACGGTCGTTCTGCAGTCTGTCCATACGCTATCAGTGATGGAGATTCTGCGCGATCATCCAGAGTTAAATTTTGATACGCTCATCGATGTGTGTGGGGTTGATTACTCGACTTATGGTGCCGAGTCTCCTGCCGACGCGAATTGGCAAGAAAAGCGATTCGCTGCTGTCTATCATCTCCTCTCGATCCAACATAATTGCAGACTACGTGTCAAAGTCTTCGCTGATGAGGACGATTTCCCGGTGCTGGACTCGGTGGTGGGAATTTGGCCGGTTGCCAACTGGTTTGAACGTGAGGCGTTCGATCTCTTTGGCATTGTTTTTACGGGTCATCCCGATCTCCGGCGCATCCTCACTGATTATGGTTTTATCGGGAACCCCTTCCGCAAGGATTTTCCATTAACGGGCAATGTGGAGATGCGTTATGACCAGGACCAGCAACGGGTAATTTATCAACCGGTCAGCATCGAGCCTCGTGAAATTACCCCAAGAGTGATCCGTGAACAGCATTACGGGGATAGCGAATGAGCATGTCTCGCCGGGAGAGTATCAGTCATGGCTGAGATCCGAAACTACACCATGAATTTCGGACCACAGCACCCGGCCGCACATGGCGTGTTGCGACTGGTGCTGGAGTTGGATGGAGAGGTGATCCAGCGCGCTGACCCGCATATCGGGCTGCTGCATCGGGCCACGGAGAAGTTGGCCGAGAATAAGACCTACATCCAGTCGGTTCCCTACATGGATCGACTGGACTATGTTTCGATGATGGTCAATGAGCATGCCTATGTAATGGCCATCGAGAAGCTATTGCAGATTGAAGTCCCTTTGAGGGCACAGTACATCCGGGTGATGTTCGATGAGATCACGAGAATCCTCAACCACCTGCTCTGGATTGGGGCACATGCGCTGGATGTCGGCGCAATGACCATGTTCCTCTATGCATTTCGTGAGCGTGAAGATCTAATGGACTGCTATGAAGCAGTATCCGGGGCCAGATTGCACGCCGCCTACTATCGCCCCGGGGGTGTTTACCGGGATTTGCCGGATTCAATGCCGCAATATCAGGCCTCGAGAATCCACAACGAGAAAGATACCAAGATACTCAATGAGAACCGTCGTGGCTCACTCCTCGATTTTATTGAGGATTTTACTAATCGTTTTCCCACTTATGTGGATGAGTACGAAACTCTATTGACCGATAACCGTATCTGGAAACAGCGTCTGGTCGGTATCGGGGTAGTCTCTCCTGATAGAGCGAAGGCATTGGGCTTTACTGGTCCGATGTTGAGAGGGTCGGGTGTGGAGTGGGACCTTCGTAAGAAGCAACCCTATGAAGTTTATGACCGGATTGATTTTGACATACCGGTAGGGGTCAATGGAGACTGCTATGACCGATATCTGGTACGTATGGAAGAGTTCCGTCAATCCAATCGGATCATCAAGCAGTGTGTCGAGTGGTTACGGAAGAACCCAGGGCCCGTCATAACGAGTAATCACAAGGTCGCGCCACCCGCTCGTCTTGGGATGAAGCAGAATATGGAAGAATTGATCCATCACTTCAAGCTATTTACCGAGGGGATCCACGTGCCGGCCGGTGAAGTCTATTCTGCAGTTGAGCACCCAAAGGGCGAGTTTGGTATTTACCTGATATCAGATGGAGCCAATAAGCCCTACCGACTGAAGATCCGGGCACCCGGATTTGCTCATCTGGCGGCAATGGATGAGATGGCCCGTGGCCATATGATTGCAGACGTAGTGACCATCATCGGCACTCAGGATATTGTGTTTGGTGAGATAGATCGGTAATGACGTTACCAATATAAACAGTGATTTAAAGATGCTAACCGCCGAATCTCTTAAAAAAATTGACCACGAGGTCGCAAAGTACCCTGCCGAACAGAAGCAGTCTGCGGTGATGTCGGCGCTTGCCATTGCTCAGGATGAGAAGGGCTGGTTAGCTAATGAGACGATGGACTTTATCGCTCATTATTTAGGTATGCCGCCGATTGCAGTGTACGAGGTGGCGACCTTCTACAATATGTATGATCTGAAGCCCATCGGTAAATACAAGGTGACCGTTTGCACCAACTTGCCATGCGCTCTTTCAGGGGGTAATGATGCTGCCGCCCATCTGAAGCAGAAACTTGGTATCGGTTTTAACCAGACCACCCCGGATGGAAGATTCACTTTGAAGGAGGGTGAGTGCTTAGGTGCTTGCGGTGACGCGCCTGTGATGTTGGTTAATAACAAGCGCATGTGCAGCTTCATGTCCAATGAAAAGATTGATCAACTGCTGGAGGATTTAAGCAAGTGACACAAGTCACCCAGATACTCTTGGCAGGATTGAACCCGTCTGATCCAGATGACTGGCGCCTCAAGAATTATGTGAAGCGTGATGGATATGCTGCGCTTCGAAAAATCCTGAGTGAAAACATTCCTCAGGCGAAGGTTATTGAGGAGGTGAAGAAGTCTGCACTTCGCGGTCGTGGTGGAGCAGGCTTCCCGACCGGACTTAAGTGGAGCTTCATGCCCAAGCAGTATGAAGGTGACAAGTATTTGGTATGCAACTCTGATGAGGGTGAGCCAGGCACCTTCAAGGATCGAGACATCATGCGTTATAACCCGCATAGTCTGATCGAGGGAATGGCGATCGGTGCTTACGCGATGGGCATCAAGACCGGATATAACTACATCCATGGAGAGATCTGGGATACCTACGAGCGCATGGAAGAGGCGGTCGATGAGGCTCGTGCGGCAGGTCTTCTGGGTGACAACATACTCGGTTCGGATTTTAGTTTTCAGTTATATAACCACCACGGATACGGAGCATATATCTGCGGAGAGGAGACCGCTTTATTAGAGTCCCTCGAGGGTAAGAAGGGTCAGCCACGCTTTAAGCCACCATTCCCTGCGAGTTTTGGCCTCTATGGCAAGCCCACCACCATAAACAATACCGAAACACTCGCCTCGGTTCCCTGGATTATTCTGAATGGAGGAGAGCAGTTCCTTCAGATCGGCAAACCCAATAACGGAGGGACTAAGATCTTCTCAGTATCGGGTCATGTCAATAAGCCTGGAAACTACGAGGTGCCGATGGGCACCCCCTTTGCGAAATTGCTGGAAATGGCCGGAGGGATGCGAGGAGGAAGAAAGCTGAAGGGATGTATTCCTGGAGGATCATCCATGCCGGTACTGCCGGGCGATATCATGATGGAGACCGATATGGACTATGACTCAATCGCCAAGGCAGGCTCCTTCCTTGGTTCCGGTGCGGTCATCATTATGGATGACACTACCTGCATGGTCAGGGCATTGGAGCGGCTATCCTATTTTTATTACGAGGAGTCTTGCGGGCAGTGTACCCCTTGTCGAGAGGGAACCGGTTGGCTCTACCGTGTGGTCCACCGGATTGAGACCGGCAAGGGAGTGATGGAGGACTTGGATCTGCTTAATAACGTGGCAGACAACATCCAGGGACGTACCATTTGCGCACTCGGAGATGCTGCAGCGATGCCGGTTCGGGCCATGATTCAGCACTTTCGTGATGAGTTCATTTACCACATAGAGCACAAGAAATGCATGGTCTAGTTTCGATCTTCATTGGTAAAGCAGACCGGGCCTCCCAACTTTATGGTTGCCCACTTGTGATTAATCCAAGAGTTTATATCCAATGACTAATATTGAGATTGATGGCAAGCAAGTGTCTGTGGCACCAGGCGCTACCGTCATGGACGCTGCCACACAGCTGGGCATCTACATTCCTTATTTTTGCTACCACAAGAAGTTATCGATTGCGGCTAATTGCCGCATGTGTCTGGTACAGGTAGAAAAAGCACCCAAACCCCTGCCCGCATGTTCTACCCCTGCAGTAGAGGGTATGAAGGTCTCGACCCATTCCGTGATGGCCATCGCTTCGCAGAAGGGTCAGATGGAGTTTCTTCTCATCAATCACCCGCTCGATTGCCCCATCTGCGATCAGGGAGGTGAGTGCCAGTTGCAGGATCTATCGGTAGGGTATGGTGCAAGTTCATCACGCTATACCGAACCCAAGCGGGTGGTGGCAAATAAGAATTTGGGACCACTGATCTCCACCGACATGACACGGTGCATTCTCTGCACCCGTTGCGTACGTTTCGGGCAGGAAATTGCTGGGATTATGGAGTTGGGGGTGGCGGGTCGTGGCGAGCATGCTGAGATTCTGACATTCGTCGGTAATTCAGTAGACTCGGAACTCTCTGGCAACATGATAGACCTATGTCCGGTCGGTGCCCTGGTCAGTAAACCCTTCCGATACTCTGCCCGTACCTGGGAGCTATCTCGCAGAAGATCCATCAGCCCGCATTGTGGTCTTGGATCCAATCTGGTGGTGCAGATAAAGCAGAACCGAGTGATGCGTGTACTGCCGCGAGAGAGTGAAGAGATCAACGAGTGCTGGATTTCAGATAAGGACCGTTTCTCCTACGAGGGTCTTAATTCTGAGGAACGCCTGACCACACCGATGATAAAGCGTGATGGCAAGTGGCAAGAGTGTGATTGGCAGACTGCGCTGGAGTTTACTGCTACCGGATTAAAAGCGACTAAAGAAAAGCATGGTGCGCAGAGCATAGGTGCATTAGCCTCTCCTCACAGTACTCTGGAAGAGCTTTATCTGCTGCAAAAAATGGTACGGGCGATGGGTAGCGGGAATGTGGATCACCGGCTACGTCAATCCGATTTCCGTGCTGATGGGCAGTTGCAAGGTGCACCTTGGCTGGGGATGAAGATCGCAGAGATCTCGCAATTAAAGTCGGCTCTAGTCATCGGAAGTACGCTCAGAAAGGACCACCCATTAATCGCGCAACGGTTGCGACAGGCGGTGAAGCAAGGGGGACAACTCAATCTGATCAACCCATTTGGTGATGATCTGCTTACAAAAGTTGCTAATCATGCGGTCGTGGCCCCTGACGCAATGGCCGCGATACTGGCACAGGTTCTGCGATCGGCAGCTGAATTGAAGGATGTTGAGATTCTGGATGCGGTCAAGAAGACTGTTGTGACGGATACTGCGCGCGCGATCGCTGTCAGCCTCATTGATAACAAGCCGGCTGCGATCTTTCTCGGCAATCTGGCTCAGCATCACCCCCAATATGCTGACATTCATCTACTGGCACAGCATATTGCACGAATAACAGAGGCAAGTTTTGGCGTGCTGGGTGAGGCTGCCAATAGCGTGGGTGCATACCTCGTCGGGGCAGTGCCTGGAA
>CAJBQQ010000024.1 GCA_903957805.1 uncultured Pseudomonadota bacterium
AGGTCTGAGTTGCCTGCGACGATTAATGAATCTCTCGTCATCGAACTGTACTCTAAGTAATTAAATAACAAGATTCCCGCATAAGGATTAGGCCATGTCTAGTAATACATTTCTAACACCACGCATTATCGATGTTCAGAATATATCGCCACTCCACGCCAAGGTCACCATGGAGCCATTTGAACGTGGCTATGGTCATACACTGGGCAATGCACTGCGTCGGATATTATTGTCTTCAATGCCTGGATTTGCGCCGACAGAGGTTCTGATCAGCGGTGTAGTACATGAATACTCAGCCCTCGATGGAGTGCAGGAGGATGTGGTTGATATCCTGCTCAACCTGAAGGGTATTGTGCTTAAGCTACATAACCGCACAGAGACGGTACTGACGTTAAAGAAAGAGGGTGCGGGACTGGTTACGGCAGGGGATATCGATGCAGGACATGATGTCGAGATTCTGAACCCTGATCATATTATTGCGCACCTGACTGCAGGTGGAAAGTTAGACATGCAGATCACGGTTGCAGAAGGTCGTGGATATGTTCCTGGATCGATGAGATTGATCGAGAAGGAGAGTCGCACCATCGGTAGTATTCTGTTGGATGCGTCATTCAGCCCTGTCCGCCGTGTCAGCTATTCGGTTGAGAGTGCGCGGGTTGAGCAGCGTACCGATCTGGACCGGTTGGTCATGGATATCGAGACCAATGGCGTGGTCGACCCTGAGGAAGCGATACGGTATGCAGCCAAGGTCATGGTCGAGCAGTTGTCTGTCTTTACAGACCTTAAAGGAACACCGGTACTGATCGAGCAACCCAAGACACCACAAGTAGATCCTGTTCTGCTCCGTCCGGTCGATGACCTTGAGTTGACGGTTAGATCGGCCAACTGTCTGAAGGCTGAGAATATTTACTATATCGGTGATCTGATTCAAAGGACCGAATCTGAACTCTTAAGAACACCCAACCTCGGTAGAAAATCACTCAACGAGATCAAGGAAGTTCTGTCCACACACGGACTTTCGTTGGGGATGAAGTTAGAAAATTGGCCGCCTGTCAATCTTGATAAAAGCAAAAAGGAAATAAGTCATGCGGCACCATAATGGCCTGAGAAAGTTAAACCGGACCAGCAGCCATCGTTTGGCGATGCTGAGGAATATGACGAACTCGTTGTTAAAGCACGAGGTCATCAAGACAACCCTACCCAAGGCCAAGGAGTTACGTCGTGTCATCGAGCCGATGATTACACTCGGCAAGAAGCCAACACTGGCGAACCGTCGTTTGGCATTCAACCGACTCCGCGACCGTGATATGGTGGGCAAGCTTTTTTCTGAACTTGGACCACGTTACCTCAATCGGAACGGCGGGTACTTAAGGATTCTGAAGTTTGGATTCCGCCAGGGTGATAATGCACCCATGGCACTGGTCGAGTTGATGGACCGTCCTGAACAGGTCGAGGTCGCATCAACCTCTGCTACAGATAAATAATCGATTCAATCAAGTCTCATCATAAAAAAGCCGGCTGACCCCGGCTTTTTTGCGCAAGTCACCCTTAAAAAACCGAATTGGAGCGACGACTCGGATGGATCTAACGGCCCTGACAGATGAAGAACTCAACGCGATGCGTGAGAAGTTGGATGCTTGGCTGGTAAAGCACCAGTCATCGAAGTGGGGGAACAGGTTCTGGCAATTCACAGCCATTGCAGGGGCGTATGCCGTGATCGACGGACTCTTTAACAGCATTCAGGTCGGTGTGACTGCACCCAATGCATTTGAGATTGTACTGGGTTGCATCATCATGTTCTCCTGGTATCAGGGAGATAAAAGAGTCAAATCAAATAAAAGCTTACTCAAGAGTGTCAATGAAGAGATCTCCCAGAGGGGAGCCTCAACGAAGTCGGACAGCCAGGACGTCGCAGGGTGAGTGGTGGAGTACCCCACTCGCGGTAGAGCCGAGTAGTAGAGCGAGTCCATGTCGTCCGTGAGACCCGACAATGATCAGATCTGTCGACTCCTC
>CAJBQQ010000025.1 GCA_903957805.1 uncultured Pseudomonadota bacterium
AATTTCCAATTGAGCGATGATTTCAGGATCTCGATCCAAGCCCTTTCTTAAGGCTTCCTGAGCGATTACTTCTTCAGCGATTAGGTCATCACGCAAGGCCTTTCTGACTTCAGGGCTATCCGGTTGGCCCTGTGTAACGCGCGCCTTCATAATAAAATCGAGCCGCGATTGCGGGATTGCGATCCCATTCACCTTGGCCATAGGTACTGCAGGCTGGCCCTGAGCGGTGGTTACGGCGATCAGACCAGAAATTCCAATCGCTAGTAAATTCGAAAATTTTATTAGTTTCATATAGTTACCTTGTTTCCCCTGTCAGTGGACTGAATCAGAATTAAACTCTTCTGGAGTATACGCCTTTACACTAATTGCGTGAATATCCTTGCTCATCATCTCACCTAATGCGGCATAAACTAGGCGGTGTCGAGACATTGCCGACTTTCCAGAGAATTCTGGAGAGACAATAGTGAGAAGGTAGTGTCCACCACCGCTCTTGGCGCCCTCATGCCCCGCATGCCGGGCGCTCTCGTCAGAGAGTTCAATGCTCTCAGGATTGAGTGTGGCAAGCTTCTGTTTGATTAGTTCAATCGTTTTCAATTGTGTCGTGACTGCTAATTAAGTAGGAAAGACTTTCTTGAACGGTTTGACTGTAACTCTTGCATAGACTCCTGCAGCAACGTAGGGGTCAGCTTCTGCCCAAGCACGAGCGGCTGTTAGTGACTCAAACTCAGCCACGATGAGGCTTCCAGAGAACCCTGCCGGACCTGGGTCAGGGCTGTCGACTGACGGGCAGGGGCCCGCCAGGATGAGGCGTCCGTCATTCTGCAAAGTATTGAGTCGTTCCAGATGGGCGGAACGGGCCGTCAGACGGTTTTCTAGGCTATTGGGGGCATCCTCGGCATTTATCACATAGAGCATCATTTCCCTTTTCCCTCCTTGTCTTCTACATACTTTGCCAGCATCAGCGCTTGTAACAAAACAAAAGTCAGCATCAGGCCCATGAACCCGAATAGTTTGAAATTAACCCAGGTCTCGGTGGAATAATTGAAGGCCACGTAGAGATTGATCCCGCCCATCGATGCAAAAAACCCGGCCCAGCTGGTATTGAGTCGCCCCCATATTCTATCGGGCAGACTGATTTGTTCTTTCATCATCACGCGGATCAAGTTCTTATTGAAAAAACTATGGGCCACCAGCAATGCGCCGGCAAATAGCCAGTAGAGCACCGAGGGCTTCCACTTGATGAAGGTTTCGTCCTGCAGTATGAGTGTGGCTCCACCGAATACGCTGATAATGACAAGGCTCACCCATAGCATCGTGTCGACCTTGCGGTGACGGAACCAGACCCAGCCGATCTGAAGGAAAGTGGCAGCAATAGCCACGGCAGTGGCTGTATAGATGCCATAGATCTTGAATGCGATGAAGAACAAGATGACCGGGAAAAGGTCGAATAAAAGCTTCATAAATGCTGGATGATAGATTTGTGGTTAGTAACGAAAACAGTTATGACAGCCGAAACTGGGAAAAGCTCCTAGATTTTTGAGCTAGCCAAAGTATAGTTCAGTGTAAATGCATCGGCGTTGTTTTTCCCTCTTCGGGGAATTCGGCATGTACTACCTCCCCCTCTGGATTTGGAAACAGGGGCGCGCCACACTCTTCGCAGTATTCAAGAGGAAAGCGATTATCCAGCAGCGTGACATGGGTTACGCCACATTCACGAAGCGTCGTTTCGATCTGTGCCACGGTATCATTAGTCTCGTCTTCCTCGCCGACCAGTGCCCAAACAATGCCGTAGAGCACGTCGTCGCGATCCTTGAAGGTGAAGCTGATGCGATACTCTTCTAGCCATTGATCAAAAAATGGTGCGATCACGGCGCGTAAGCCACTTGGGGGGATATTCAGTGTGGACTGTAGAAAATCGATAGTGGCGTGCATGGAGTAAGGGCGAGCGAGGCGGTCTGCCATGCGCCAAGCGGAAAAGAAGCCATCCGGCAATAGAAGTTCCAGAGCGCAACCTTGGAATAGCGGGCGGAGCACTTCGCTGCCGGGAGCCTGCCAAGCAAGTAATATCTCTTGTTTCTGAGTCTTAGTCTCGGGTACCTTCCCGACTTGGCTGGTTCCAATAGACTCTTGCCACTGGAACATGGGTTTCCCTCGGGGCACGGCAATGGCACCGAGGAGGTATCGAGTGTCTGATAGAAATCGGCCTGTCTCAGCCAACTGACGCGGGTTCATGTGTAAATCACGATTCTCAGCTGCGGCTACCCAAAGTTTGTTGGCCAGTTCATGAGTGAGGTGATAACCGCGCGGCAGTTGGTCTGGGCTGAATAGGTAATCCGCTAGGGAAAATTGAATATCCGCTGCCAGTACTTGTGCTTGCAGATGCGTTCGTAGACTGGCGAGCATTGGCTCTGGAATGGGACCAGAGGGGATTGAAAAGCGTGACCAGGTCAGTACTGGAGCCGCGAACATCAGCACGTCATAGTTACGGTCTTCATGGGTCAAGACACTGCATTCAATCGCCGCTTCGATGGCATGGATGAACTCGCCATAACCAGCCGGATCGGTTTCATAAAGCTGATCCAGTGCTG
>CAJBQQ010000026.1 GCA_903957805.1 uncultured Pseudomonadota bacterium
GGAGTTGCAGTAGTTCCACACTCACTCGCTTTCAATTCGCTCCCGGGAAAGCTCTTCTTCAGGCTGATCATTTTATCGATGATCTCTTCCGACGGTTTATGTACCACAAATGCAACCTGTTTCAGGCTGCGCTCACCAAGGGTTGCTGATCTGATGCCCTTTCCCTTCACCTCCGCTAAAAACTTCCGGGCTGCCTCCTCGCTACGAAAGATATCCAGTGAGATGGCGTTATTCCATTCGCCACTATCTTGAATAAGGAAGTAATTAGCTACACCCAGTTTTTTTAGCTCATCAATCTTTTTGTCGGCGTCGTGCTTGGTCTTTAATGGCGGGATATGTACCCAGTAGGCGGTAACCTCGCCGATCGTATGTCGGTCGAGATCCTCGTTCAATTGTAGTTTGGCAATGGCCACTTCAGCACGCTGTAGGTCAGTTCCGATAAAGCCACCCCACTCCAGACAGGCGGGAGCTGCAAGGGTAGGTGCGGTCTCAGCAATGGGTAGCAATCTAATCTTTTCCGGGTGAATCTCCGCTGGCAGTGGCGTGTTATGACTGGGCTTCAGTCCGGACTGAATATAGAGCGCAAAAGCCACATTGGCAAATAACAATAGAAAAAATAGTGCTTTCATTTGTTAATGGTTTGTTGTTGTTAACAAGGCCTTATCTTGTTAGAATTAGGAATCAACCGCATGAATATCACTTTTTCGGGAGTCTCAGGAATGCAAGGCATGAAAGTAGCATCACCATTGGTAATGCTGGCTATGCTGGCAGTGTCCACGCAAATATTTGCCGAATCTGCTACCAAAGCTGATGCAGCCAAGGGTCAGCAGATTGCAACCCAGGTTTGTGCGGGATGTCACAGTGCTGATGGCAACAGCGTCATCCCAACCAACCCAATTCTGGCCGGACAACATGCTGAGTATACCACCAAGCAACTGATGAATTTCAAGGCTCAAGAAGGCAAGCCTGCTACACGCAACAGCCCGATCATGGGTGCAATGGTGGCGGGTCTGTCACCTGATGACATGAAGGATGTCGGCGCTTATTATGCTCAGCAAATTCCTAAGGCCAGAGGGGCTAAGGATAAAACGTTGGCAAAGTTGGGTGAGAAGGTCTATCGCGGTGGCAATATTGAAAGCAACGTACCGGCCTGTGCTAGCTGTCACTCTCCCAATGGTGCTGGCATTCCCCCAGCCTACCCACGGATTGCCGGTCAGCACGCGGAGTATACCTTGGCACAATTAAGAGCTTTCCGCACAGAGAGCCGCGTTAATGATGCCAACCAAGTGATGCATATGATCGCTAATCATATGACAGAGAAGGAGATGCAGGCGGTATCGGAGTATATTTCCGGTCTACGCTAGACCTTCAGGGGTAATGTTTCTTCAAAGGCGGCCTTGGCCGCCTTTGTTATTTCCAGTCGCCGAATATTTGATCGGCCGCTGCCAAGGTTTTGTTGATATCCTCAGCGGTATGCGCAGCAGAAACAAACCCAGCCTCGAATGCGGACGGGGCGAAATAGATGCCCTTGCTCAGCATGGCATGGAAGAAGTGGTTGAAGGCTTCTTTATTACATTCCATCACTTCTGCATAACTGGTCGGTGGGCTTGCTCTGAAGTAGAGACCGAACATTCCCCCCACTGACTGTGCACAAAAAACAATACCATGCTTCTTTGCAGCTGCAGTCAGGCCCTCTGCAAGTTGCCGGGTACTGGCAGAAAGCTTTTCATAGAATCCCGCTTCCTGGACAAGCCGTAAGGTGGCCAGCCCTGCGGCAACTGCAACCGGGTTTCCGGAAAGTGTGCCGGCTTGGTAAACAGGCCCTAGTGGAGCCAGACATTGCATGATTTCACGTTTGCCACCAAAGGCCGCCATCGGCATTCCGCCCCCGATCACCTTCCCGAGCGTGGTAAGGTCGGGCTTGATGCCATAGAGGCCTTGAGCGCAGGTAGCGCTAACTCGAAAGCCCGTCATCACCTCATCAAAAATCAGTACGCTGCCGTGTTTCGTGCACAGAGAGCGCAAAGCAGCCAGGAAGCCGGGCTTCGGCGATACTAGGTTCATATTGCCCGCAACCGGTTCAACGATGACCGCGGCAATTTCTTTACCAGACTCAGCGAAAGCTTGTTCTAGTCCGGCCAGGTCGTTGTAATCCAGCACCATTGTATGGGCTGCGGTCTCTGCAGGGACTCCAGCAGAGCTGGGATGGCCGAAGGTGAGCGCACCAGACCCCGCCTTCACGAGAAGGGCATCATCATGACCGTGATAGCAGCCCTCAAACTTAATGATGCGGCTTCTGCCGGTATAGCCTCGTGCTAAGCGGATAGCGCTCATGGTGGCTTCAGTCCCAGAACTTACCAGCCGCACCTGCTCTATCGAAGGAACTCGTGTACATAGCATCTGAGCTATTTCTAGTTCTGCTTCGGTGGGCGCACCAAAAGTCAATCCGTTCTGAGCGGTTTCCATCACCGCTTTGATCACATCAGGGTGGGCATGACCCAAGATTAGTGGGCCCCAGGACCCCACATAGTCCAGGTAGGGCTTGTTGTCTGCATCCCATACGTAGGCACCTTGACCCCGCTGAAAGAATATCGGCACCCCGCCCACCGACTTAAATGCACGAACCGGGGAATTAACGCCGCCGGGAATGTACTTCTGAGAGAGTTCGAATAATTGCTGGTTACGTGAAGTCATGGGATCGCTCATAAGGGTGGTGGATAGAGTGTCGGGTTTGCGTGATTAGTCGAGAAAATTTTTCCGCCGCAGACTGGGTGTCAAGAACACCAAAAAGTGAGCTGCTCGCGGCTATTGCATCAGCACCTTGGCGGATCAGGTCCGCGACATGGGGCAGTGTAATCCCGCCAATAGCCACCACTGGAATATGCAGCATCTGTCTTGACTGGCGCAGCAGGTTCATGGGTGCAGTCACAGTATTAGACTTGGTGGAAGAAGCAAAAAACGCGCCGAAAGCAACATAGTCAACGCCTTGCTTCTCAGCCTCAGTAGCAAGCTCCATCTGATTGTAACAGGAGACACCAATAATTTTCTCAGGTCCGAGTCTGTGCCGTGCGGTAGCTACGGGGGTGTCACTCTGTCCTAGATGTATCCCATCTGCGCCGACAGCAACAGCAAGGTCGAGATGGTCATTAATGATGAGGGGGACACTGTGTTCCCGACAAAGATTAAGCAACGTCTGTGCTTGCTCAAGGCGTAGTTCAGCCCCGGCTGTCTTGTTACGATACTGGACCAGACGTGCTCCACCTGCTAGTACCTGACGAGTCATTCTAACCAAGACTGCTGTATCAGCCACGTCTGGCGTGATCGCATACAGACCTTCAATTTTTTGCGGAAATATGTTTTTTGTCACCATTTTCAACATCAGTTGCATCGTAAGCCCAGAATAACCGGTCCGGTAGATATTGCCCCATTCCCGGACGGAAGCCCGCTTTCAGGGTTCGCCATGTGTACTCTTGTGCCTCATAAACGCACTCAGCGATGGGTAA
>CAJBQQ010000027.1 GCA_903957805.1 uncultured Pseudomonadota bacterium
CCGCTGACCCGGACCGTGATGGTGCGTACGATGGTAGAGAACTCATCTCGTAAGCTAAAGCCCGATATGCTGGCGACCATGCATATTGTTGATAATCCGACTAAGAGTTTGGTGGTGCCGATATCGGCAGTGGTACGAGAAGCTAACCGTGATTATATTTTCCTATCTCAAGGTAATAATCAGTTCTTACGCATCCCTGTCGAGCTTGGGCCAGAAGTTGCCGATATGCGTCCTGTAGTGAAGGGGGTTTCCCTAGGTCAGAAGATTGTGGTTGATGGTGCCTTTCACTTAGATAACGAGCGGAAGCTCGCTGAACTGGAGTAGCTATGCTTGCCGCAATTGTGCGCGCCATGCTCAATCAGCGACTGCTAGTTGTAGTGGTCTCGCTTGGTCTGTGCGTTGCCGGCGTGATCGCCACAAAGACCGTCTCGGTCGACGCTTTTCCTGATGTAACAAATATTCAAGTACAAGTCGCCACCGTTGCAGTTGGACGTAGTCCAGAGGAGGTCGAGCGACTGGTTACGGTACCAATTGAGATTGCGATGACCGGCCTACCAGGTTTGGTTGAGATGCGCTCTATGAATAAGAGCGGACTATCTCTCATCACGCTGGTATTTAACGACAAGACGGATGTCTACTTCGCTCGTCAGCTCGTGATGGAGCGATTGATCGAGGTATCTTCAAGAATGTTACCGGGCATTAGACCGGTACTCGGGCCAGTATCTACCGGTCTGGGAGAGGTATACCAGTATACGATTGAACACCCTGATGACGGTAAGCGCGAACTTACGTTCGATGAGTTGATGGAGCGTCGCACGGTACAGGATTGGGTCGTGCGGCCGATGCTGCGCTCGATCAGGGGTGTAGCAGAAGTTAATTCGATCGGCGGCCATGTCAAGGAGTACCAGGTTCTGGTTGACCCCAATCGGTTACGACACTATGACCTAACACTGGCGGCAATTGATCTGGCCCTTGCAAATAACAATGCGAATGCCAGTGGCAACATCCTGCCGACGGGTTCAGAGCAATATCTAATCCGTGGTGTTGGTTTGATCCGCTCATTAGACGACATTCGTAATATTGTTCTCAAGGAATTGGAGGGGGTACCTGTTTATGTGCGTGATGTAGCACAAGTGCAGTTTGGTGGTGAGGTCCGTCTGGGGGCCAGTATCAAGGATGGTTATACAGAATCTGTCACGGGCATCGTGATGATGCTACGTGGTGGTAATGCCAAGGATGTTGTCGGACGGGTCAAGGAGAAGGTTGCCGAGATCAATGATCGTGGGTTATTGCCTGACGGGCTTAAGATCGTACCCTTTTATGACCGGACAGATTTAGTGGATTCGGCATTGGGAACAGTCTACAGCACCCTAGTTGAGTCGTTAATCCTCGTGGTGGTGGTCTTATTTGTTTTCCTGGGTAATCTGCGGACCAGCTTGGTCGTATGCTCGACACTTGTCATCACCCCGCTGGTTACTTTTTTAGTGATGGATCAGCAAGGAATGCCGGCCAACCTGATGTCACTGGGTGGGCTAACGATCGCACTCGGAATGATGGTCGACCCTACTGTGGTGGTGGTGGAGAATATTTATCAAAAACTGAACTTGGCTCGAGGTACCGGCGCATCAAAGTTCGATATCATTGTGAAAGCGACCAGCGAGGTCGCCACGCCGGTTATCTTTGGTGTGATTGTGACAGTGCTCGTGTTCTTGCCGTTGATGACTCTGGAGGGGATGGAGGGCAAGATGTTCAGTCCTCTTGCAGTCACCATCGCCATTTCATTGATGGTGGCGCTATTTGTTTCAGTACTGCTATCACCGGTACTGAGCGCATATATCCTAAAGGGCGGATCGGATCAAGATACCAAGATCGTCGCGACCCTTAAGTCACGTTATCTGATCTTACTCAATGCGGCCCTGGGAAATCAGAAGTCGACAATGATGATCGCGCTGGGATTACTCGCGATGGCATTCGTCTTGTTTCCATTCCTTGGTAAATCGTTCATTCCGATTATGAAAGAGGGTTCGATCACGCCGGTCATTATCCGGGTGCCATCGATTTCACTTGAGGATTCAGTCAAGCTGGAAACAGAAGCGATGAAACTGATTGCCGCTGTACCGGGAGTAAAGTTTGTGGTCTCCAAGCTTGGTCGCGGTGAATCACCTGCCGATCCAGCATCTCAGAATGAATCGGACCCGATTGCAGTGCTTGACCTGGAGGAATCTGGTCGCACTCAGATTGAGATCGAGGAGGATATCCGAAAGACATTGAGGACGCTTCCTGGCGTTAATATAGTGATAGCGCAGCCGATCGAGCAACGAGTGGACGAGATGGTGACCGGGGTGAGATCACAGGTTGCGGTTAAGATTTTTGGTGATGATCTTGAAGAGCTACGGAAATTATCTGAGCAGGTGGCTCGTATAGTTAAATCCACTCGAGGGGCTAGGGATCTTCGTATTGAACGATTATCAGGACAGCAGGAATTGACCATTGATATCGATCGACGTGCGATCGCCCGTCATGGGCTCAACGTTGCTGAAGTAAACGAGCTCATTGCTACTGCAGTCGGCGGTAAGGCGGTCACCCAAGTATTTGAGGGTGAGCGTCGGTTTACGCTCTTGCTGCGTTATCCGCTACATTTCCGTAATGATGTCGAGGCCATCCGTGATCTCTTGCTGCGTCCTGTGGGTAATGCCGGTCCAGGCGGCCTAATTGCGCGCGGTGGCATACTTGTCCCACTGAGTGCTGTGGCGGATATCAAGGTGATCGATGGCCCAGCGGTGGTCTCACGAGAGTTTGCTAAACGTCGTGTAGTCGTTGGTGCCAATGTACATGATCGCGATCTGGGTGGTTTTGTTGCCGAATTGAAGGAGCGAACGGCTAAGGAGATGAAGCTCCCCCCTGGTTATTATTTCGAATGGGGTGGTCAGTTCCAGAATATGGAGCGCGCCATGTCGACACTCTCGGTGATCGTGCCGATTACACTTGCGCTGATTTTTTTCCTATTATTCATGTTATTTAATTCGGTCAAGCTCGCTACGCTGATCTTTCTGGCCTTACCATTTGCTTCGGTGGGCGGTGTTGTCGGCCTGTTCATTACCGGTCAGTATCTATCGGTACCAGCATCGGTCGGATTTATCGCGGTCTGGGGAACATCCATATTAAATGGAGTGGTATTGATCGAGTTTATACGACAGCTACGCTATGAAGGTCTGAGTGTGGCTGAGTCCGTGAAAAAGGGTTGTGAGCAGCGCTTCCGCCCCGTCATGATGACAGCTGCAACGACGATATTAGGATTGGCACCATTCCTATTTGCGAGTGGGTTGGGCTCCGAGGTGCAAAAGCCACTGGCCATCGTGGTGATTTGTGGATTAACGACCGCGACCCTGATGACGATGGTCTTAATGCCGATGCTGTACCGATGGTTCGATGATCAGCCTGTCGAGAAGCCTGAGTCTTTAGCTTAATCTCAATTGTAATAAAGCCCCTTGCTGTCATAGTCTGTAACGATCCCATCGTTGCGGATTCCCGGTGTAAAATAGACTAAATTTACTGAGAGCAGTCATGCCGTTGTCTCCATCCACCGCTAAAGAAAAGGCCAATATCCTGGCCGAGGCGCTGCCCTATATCCAGCGCTTTCATGGAAAGACCATTGTGATCAAGTACGGTGGTAATGCCATGACTGAGGAGAGCCTGAAGCAGGGCTTTGCCCGTGACGTGGTATTACTTAAGCTGGTGGGGATGAATCCCGTCATCGTTCATGGGGGTGGGCCCCAGATCAGCGAGATGCTCGAACGGATCGGTAAGAAGGGTGAATTTGTTCAGGGTATGCGGGTCACCGATTCAGAGACCATGGATGTGGTGGAGATGGTTCTGGGAGGACTCGTTAATAAGGATATCGTTAGCCTCATCAACCGTCATGGTGGTCTTGCGGTCGGCCTTACAGGCAAGGATGGAGCTTTTATCCGTGCAAGAAAGATGCTGATCCCAGACAAAGAGAGGGCGGGAGAGTGGCTTGATATCGGGCAGGTGGGAGAGATCGAGAGTATCGATCCTGCGCTGATCGCGTTGCTTGATACACGCAACTTTATTCCAGTTATTGCGCCAATTGGTGTTGGTATCAATGGCGAATCTTATAATATCAATGCGGATCTGGTGGCGGGTAAGTTGGCAGAAATCCTAAATGCAGAAAAACTGATCTTACTGACCAATACTCCGGGTGTACTGGACAAGAATGGCAACTTACTGACTGGACTCACGGCTCAGAGCGTTGACCAATTATTTGCAGATGGGACCATCTCTGGCGGCATGCTACCTAAAATTAGTTCAGCGCTGGATGCGGTGAAGGCCGGAGTCAGATCCTGCCACATCATAGACGGGAGGGTGGATCACGCACTGCTGCTGGAGGTGTTGACAGATGAAGGTGTGGGAACGCTGATCAAGGCGGAGTGATAAATTCTTCGATATTGGTCTCTGAATTTATAGAAGAATCCTTTAAGCAGACAAGAAACTCATGGCAAATAAGCCCGGTGAAAGAAAGCTTCAGATCCTGCAGGTCCTGGCCGAGATGCTCGAGAATCCTCGTGCGGAGAGGATCACGACCGCATCCCTAGCGGCCAAGCTCGAAGTGTCCGAGGCAGCCCTTTACCGACACTTCGCTAGTAAGGCTCAGATGTTTGAAGGGCTAATCGATTTCATTGAGCAGACTCTGTTTAGCCTCATCAATAAACTCATTGCTGATGAGAAGGATGGGGTCCGGCAGATTGATGGAATGCTGTCACTGTTATTGGGCTTTGCTAAGAAGAATCCCGGTATGACCAGGGTACTGATCGGAGATGCTCTGGTAAACGAGAATGATCGTCTGCAGGTACGGATTAATCAGCTTCACGACCGTCTCGAGGCGACGTTGAAACAGGCGTTACGCTTCTCTGCTGGTGAGGGGGAGATTGGATCCGGTCAGGATGCAGGGGCCCAAGCGAATCTAATGATGTGTTACGTTATCGGTCGCTGGCACCAGTTTGCCAAGAGCGGTTTCAAGCGCGACCCGCTGGAGTATTGGGAGCTGCAGAGACAAGAATTGTTATCCGGTGGTCATAATTCAGGTCGTTAGCTTGTCTGTTCCATTTCCTTTACACCGCATAACGGGCATGAGGGATCTTTTTTCAGTGTGACCGAGCGCCATCTCATCGTCAGGCCATCGAGTAGTAGCAGACGGCCACTCAGAGTCTCCCCAAACCCAATGAGTATCTTGAGTGCCTCCGCCGCTTGCGTGCATCCGATGATGCCGGTCATTGGTGCAAATACTCCCATCACCGAGCACTGCATATCTTCATCCTCACCATCGGTGGGGAATAGGCAGTGATAACACGGGCTATCACGATGACGAAAATCAAAGACGGTGACCTGGCCCTCAAAACGCACAGCTGCACCTGATACGAGAGGCTTTCTATTGCTAAAGCAGGCCCTGTTCAGTGCGTGACGAGTGCTGAAGTTGTCACTTGCATCTAGCACCACATCAGATTCTAAGACGAGTCTGTTCAGGCTATCCTGATCGACACGCTCGTGCAGTGCGACTACATTTACTTCCGGATTGATGTCTGAAAGGGTTCTCTTTGCGGATTCGACCTTGGGGATGCCGACCGCGGCAGAGTGATGAATGATCTGTCTTTGAAGGTTGGTGAGATCGACCATGTCATGGTCGCACAGGGTAATCTTACCTATACCGCTTGCAGCTAGATACATCGCAGCTGGGGAGCCTAGCCCCCCAGCACCGATGATGAGTGCATGTGACTGGAGTAGTTTTCCCTGCCCCTCAATGCCAATCTGAGGGAGCAGGATGTGGCGACTATAGCGCAGCAACTGGTTATCATTCATATCTGTGACGCGATCAACCCAGCAGTCACCGCCAGTATGGTCAGTTGCCGTTTTCTGTAGTTTTCTTTTCTGGTTCTGGAACGATACCCTTGAGGCGGTTCATCGCCTGCGTCAGCAGTAAGTCACTGCTCGATCCAAACTCCATCGGAAGGTTAGGTTTTTTGCTGCTCTCATCCTCATCCTCAGGCTTGACGGGTGTCTTGATTGCAGGCTTTGGAGCGGCCTTTACTACCTCAGGAGGCACAGTCTTATCGACCTTTCCGTTACTCAGGTGGCGATCCAGATCGGCTTCGCGCAGACGCGAAGATTCATCCTTTGCTGAGGCATCAGCAATATCTGGGGTAATTCCCTTGGCCTGGATGGATTGTCCGTTGGGTGTGTAATACCGTGCAGTGGTCAGCTTGATGGCGGTATTGTTGCCAAGAGGTAGTATCGTTTGTACTGATCCCTTACCGAATGTCTGGGTACCCATTACGACAGAACGTTTATGATCTTGTAATGCACCCGCGACAATTTCAGATGCAGAGGCAGATCCAGCATTTACCAGCGTGACCATGGGAACGGTCTTGATCTCTGGTGGCAATCCCTTCAGATAGTCACCTTTAGAGTCACGCAAATAAAACTCGGGGCTGGCCTTAAGTCTCATCTTGGCATCATCGGTTCGTCCATCGGTATACACCACGAGTGAGTCAGATGGTAAGAAGGCGGCAGACACCGCAACCGCACCATTTAACAGTCCGCCCGGGTTGTTACGCATATCCAGAACTAGCCCCTTCATCGGTACTGTGCTCTCTTTAAAAAGCTTATCGATTGCCTTGGCAAGATTCTCGCCGGTTTGCTCCTGAAATTGGGTGATACGAATATACGCATAGCCAGGCTCAATCAATTTCGATTTGACGCTCTGAATCTTAATGATGGCCCGTGTCAGCGTAAATATCAGTGGCTTATTCTCACCCTTACGAGATACCGTGATACTGATCGGGGTATTCGGTTTCCCACGCATGCGCTTGATTGCATCGCTTAAAGATAGGCCCTTGACCGCGGTATCGTCTAGCTTGACGATCAGATCGCCGGTCTTAATACCTGCTCGGAATGCGGGGGTATCTTCAATGGGTGAGATCACCTTAACAAATCCATCCTCCATGGTGACCTCAATGCCCAGTCCACCGAACTCGCCCTGAGTACCGATCTGAAGTTCCTTGTAGGCCTCTATATCAAGATAGGCAGAGTGGGGGTCAAGTCCGGTCAGCATTCCGCTGATGGCTTCATTGATGAGCTTCTTGTCCTCTACCGGTTCAACATAGTCACTCTTGATACGACCGAATACCTCGGTAAAGGCGCGTAACTCTTCAACCGGAAGTGGGCGCAGAACTTCTTTTGTATCCTTGTTGGCCACCGCAGAAAAGTTAAGGCTGAGCATCACGCCTGCGACAGCGCCCACAAGGATCAATCCAAATTGTTGCATCTTGTTGCGCATTACACTCTCTCCAGACTTGTATTGTTGCCAATCATTTTATTTTGACCCAGTTCAAGGGGTCAAACGGTTTCCCTTGATGGCGCAGTTCAAAGTATAAACCGGAATCCGCATTGCCGCCGCTGTTTCCTACTGCGGCAATGGTATCGCCGCTATTTACAGAGTCACCCACCCGCTTATGAATAGACTCATTATTGCCATAGAGGCTCATGTAACCCGACCCATGATCAACGATCATGAGATTTCCGAAGCCCCTTAACCAGTCCGCAAATACGACACGACCGGCTGCAATGGACTTGACCTCTTCACCGCTGGATGCGCGAATGAATAGACCCTTCCATGTCATCCCGCCATCAGATCTTCGGCTACCAAACCGGTTGATTAGTTCCCCCCTAATCGGCAGACTCAAGCGACCCTTGAGTGCCGCGAATGGGTTTCCATCTGTGGATGCATCGGGTAGTCTGCTATTACTCAGTGTTGATACTCTATTTTTTTGAGCGAGCAGCTTACCGATTCTCTCAACCAGACGGGAGAGCCTCTCTTCGTCGCGTTTGAGCTTGCTTATCTCTTGCCTCTGCTGTTCAACTTGGAGAGAGATGTTCGCGAGTAGTTTTTTATGCCCTGCTTTTTCCTGTTCTAGATGCTTCTTCTGCTTGGCCTGTTCAGCCCGAATGGCTGCAATCTCTAGGCTTTTATTGTGGCTCTCACGGGTGAGTTCATCAAGCTGCTCAAGGCTGGTTCTGAGTGCATTAATACTCTCTATATGCGCTCGTGAGAGATAGTTGTAGTAGTGCAGTTCACGCGCAATCAGATTCGGATCTTGTTGATTTAGAAGCAGACGTAGATACTCATGCTGCCCCCCAACGTATTGACGGTAGAGTAACTTGGCAAGCTGAAGCTGTTGCCTGTCGATATCGCTCTTGACCGTATTGGACCGGGTTTGTAGCTGGCTGAGTGAGCCATTGGCCGCTCGCTGCTCCTGAGCCAGCTCGGCCAACTTCCGGCTTGCGCCGCTGATGGCTTGCTCTGATTCACGTAATGCATCCGCCGCTTCAGATCTGGACTCTTCCTTACTTGCCAGGTCTTTCTGTAGCGCATCAATGCGTTGTCGGAGTTGCTTTAGATCCTCTGGACTGCTTTTAGGAGGGGCTGCATGGATTGGGTACGACAGCAGTAGGACGCAGGGCAGAATGAATTTTAAAAGCATCTTCAGCAACTCCTTACGGAGATACGGGGATGTTTTCAATCGTTATTACGCCAGGAGAGGGTCATGAGAGGAGATTAAGCTTTATGATGACTTTGATTTTCCCTGATTGGCCACGGCCTGTTGGGCCTTTTCAATCTCCAACTGATCACCCAGGTAGTAGTTTCGGATGGGTTTCAAATCATCGTCAAGTTCGTACACCAGGGGTATACCGGTCGGAATATTTAATTCTAGGATATCCCCATCAGAAATATTATCAAGATACTTGACCAGTGCCCTCAGTGAATTGCCATGGGCGGCAATGATGACCCGTTGTCCGGATCGAAGTGCTGGGGCAATAGTCTCATTCCAGTAAGGGAGGAACCGGGTTACCGTGTCCTGTAGGCATTCAGATAGGGGGATGTCTTCCTTGGCCATACTCAGGTAGCGTGGATCAGATCCAGGGTATCGGTCATCCTGAGTCGTTAATGCAGGTGGTCGGATATCGTAGCTTCGTCGCCAGATCCGCACCTGTTCGTCCCCATAAATAGCGGCTGTTTCAGCCTTGTTTAGACCTTGCAGGGCGCCATAGTGCCGTTCATTTAATCGCCAGGAGAGATTGATCGGGATCCACATCTGATCCATCTCATCCAGGGCAATCCATAAGGTACGGATGGCACGTTTTAATACTGAAGTATAGGCAACATCAAATACGAATCCATTCTCACGCAATAATCTGCCCGAATTCCTAGCCTCTTCCAGCCCTTTTTTCGATAAATCTACATCGGTCCAACCTGTAAATCGATTTTCCTCGTTCCAGGTACTTTCTCCATGCCGCAGGAGAACAAGCTTCTTCATGTGGGCCTTTACTTTATAAAAAGAATGCAATTATCTATGAAACGTTTTGAAATCCTATGCATTTTAATATATTTTGCTATTTGCCGCAGCAAGCGATTATTGGGAATAGTAGTAAAATTTCAGCGTGTCTTGCAAAAGAAAGTATCTGAAAGGTGCTACTTTTATCGACTTCCCAGCTAAAACTTGTTTTGTGTCGGTTGAAACAAGAGGGTCACAGGATGTTACAGTCTCTGATAAAATCAAAAAAATCTAACAGGATGAATAAATAGATATGGATTCAGTATTCGTACAAAATAATCTTGCGATGATCATGGCTGCTGCCGTCAGCGGGGGCATGCTTCTGTGGTCTTTTTTATCTTCCAGTCGCTCGGGTAGTGAGATCGACACACTGGTCGCTGTTCAGCTCATCAACTACAAGGACGGACTGGTACTGGATGTTCGGGAGGGGAGCGAGTACGAGGGCGGCCATATCGTTAATTCAAAACACATTCCTGGAGACAAGCTTGAGGACCGGATACAGGAGCTGGAAAAATTCAAAAGCAACCCCATCGTGATCATTCACCGTAGCGGTGCGAATAGCACAGGTAAGGCCGGCTCTATTCTGAGTAAGCATGGCTTTGCTCATGTTCACAATCTTGCCGGCGGTATCGATACATGGCAGAAGGCAAATCTACCCATCGTGAAGAAGTAAAGGCAACCACATGGCCAGAGTAGTTCTATACTCAACCGGTAGCTGCCCTTACTGTGTCATGGCTGAACGTCTCTTGCGATCAAAAGGGGTGACCGAGATCGAAAAGATTCGGGTCGATCTGGATCCTGCGAGACGTGCCGAGATGATGGAGAGAAGCTCCCGCAGAACTGTCCCACAGATTTATATCGATGATACTCATGTCGGTGGATATGATGATCTGGTGCAACTTGATCATGATCATCAGTTGGAAAAGATGCTGATGGAATGACGCATGTCCATCCGTAGTTCGACGGTTTTCCTAAACAATCGCAATCCTACGACACTGGCTGTTATCTTGGTGAGGCACTTTTTAAAACAGTCAAATTGGAATCTATCATGAGTGAAGAGCAGCAACCAGTTTTCCGGATCGAGAAGATTTATGTCAAGGGCTTATCCCTAGAAATCCCTAACGCGCCAGCAGTCTTTCTGGAACGTGAGCCCCCTCAGGTGGATGTGCAGCTGCATACGGCTGGAGAGCGTATCGATGAGGGGATGTTCGGGGTCCTTTTGACCGCTACTGTCACCGCTAAGGTCAATGATAAGACTATGTTTTTGGTGGAGGCCCAGCAGGCTGGCGTCTTTCAAATTCGTAATGTCGCAGAGACCGAGATGGAGCCCGTACTAGGTATTGCTTGTCCTAATATTCTTTTCCCTTATTTGCGAGAGGTCGTGTCGGATGTGGTCACTCGTGCTGGATTCCCTCCGGTCATTCTCAATCCAATAAATTTTGAAGTTATTTACCAGCAGGATAAGCAGCGTGCTGATTTGAATGCGGCGGCAGCGGGCTCATTGGACGAGGACAAGAAGACACATTGAAAATGAAATACGCATCACTCCTCGAAAGCTTTTCAAGGCGGCGTCAAGTCCAGGCGCTGCTACTGTCTTCGTTATTAATGATCCATGGGCATGCTCTTGCATCAATGGAGTTTTTTTCCATAGCGGATAGTGCGGCTATTATGTATGACGCACCATCCCTTAAGGCTGGCAAAGTTTTCGTGGCGAGTCGTTACCTTCCGGTGGAAGCGATCGTCAAGGTAGAGGGCTGGGTGAAGGTTCGTGATAGTGGCGGAGGCCTTGCCTGGGTTGAAGAGAAGGCATTAAGCAACAAGCGCTATGTGATCGTAACTTCCACTCAGGTCGGGGCATATCAATCGGCCGATACGGGTTCAGCATTGATATTCGAGGCCCTACAGAATGTGGTGATGGAGTGGCTGGAGCCTGCCATGAATGGTTGGGTTAAGGTGCGCCATCGAGACGGTCAGACCGGATACGTCAGAACACATCAGGTCTGGGGTTCATGAGAATAGCCATCCTCGGTGCTGGGGCCTGGGGAACTGCGCTGGCGATTAATCTTAATGGGCACCACCAGGTTACATTATGGACACCTGATACGGAGCATCTAGACGAGATGCTCTCGCAACGGACTAACCACCGCTTTCTTCCTGAGTTTCCTCTGCCTGACTCACTAGAACTGACCTCTGTAATTGCCGATGCTATTGATACGGCTGATCTTGCGGTGATTGTCGTTCCTGTCGCGGGATTGCGTGAGACATTACGCAGAATTATTGCGACCGGAAGAGCGATACCGGTGATCTGGGGGTGCAAGGGTTTCGAGGAAAAGTCCGCTAAACTTCCTCACCAGGTGGCGAGTGATGAGTATGCCGGGGTCGCACCCTGTGGCGTGCTGTCAGGACCGAGCTTTGCGCAGGAGGTGGCGCAGAGGAAGCCCACTGCCTTAACCTTGGCATCTCATGATGAAGAATTCTCCAGGAGTATCGCCGCACAGTTACACCATCCACGTCTTAGGGTCTATTCCAGTACCGATGTCGTTGGTGTAGAGGTAGGCGGTGCAGTCAAGAATGTGATCACCATTGCCGCCGGCATTTCTGACGGTATGGGCCTTGGTCATAATGCTCGTGCAGCCCTTATCACTCGAGGACTGGCCGAGATTACTCGGTTAGGACTTAAGCTCGGCGGTCACATGGAAACCTTTTCAGGATTGGCAGGAGTGGGGGATCTGATACTTACTACGACTGGCGATCTATCGCGCAACCGACGTGTAGGACTATTGCTGGCAGAGGGTCAACCGTTGACAGATATTCTTAAGAATCTTGGACATATTGCGGAGGGGGTGTATACCGCACGAGAAGTTCTCCATCTGAGCCAAGAAATGGATGTCGATATGCCGATCACCAGAGCCGTCTGCAGCATACTGTACGACGGTGTGTCGCCCAAGACGGCGTTAGAGTCACTGCTCAGTCGTGAGCCCAAAACAGAGAATGGCTAAGCAAGGGGCTGGCAGCACATTTTCTATTTCTATGCCGATAAGTTTTTATGGAGATAGGGGTGGTTCAGATAGCGCCCCCGAATCCTGTCTGTCGCCAAGCTTCATAGATCACAACCGAGACGGTGTTAGATAGATTAAGGCTGCGACTGCCTGGTACCATTGGCACGCGGATACATCTTTCTGCTGGAAAACTTTCTCGTATCTCGGTCTTCAGACCACTACTTTCCGCGCCAAAAAGAAAAGCATCTCCAGCCAGATATGAGGGTATGTGGTGGTGCTGAGTTCCCTTGGTGGATACTGCAAAAATACGACGATCTTGCAGATCAATGAGGCAATCTTCCCAATTTTCATGGATCTTAATATTGGCAAATTCATGATAATCCAAGCCTGCTCGTAGCAACCTCTTGTCTTCCAATGAAAAGCCCAGTGGTTTGATCAGATGAAGTTTTGATCCTGTATTCGCACAGAGGCGAATGATATTCCCGGTGTTAGGTGGAATTTCAGGTTGAAATAGAATTATGTCGAACATCATTCTGCCGTTTAATTTAAATCGATGGCTGGGTTGGTACAGGTGATGAAGTTGAACAGGGCTAGGGGGGCGTGCTGCTGGTTTGCTACTGGAAGTGATGAGATTTAGATTTCCGTATGTGGTGTTCTTCTAAGTGGGAATTTACATCCTTAAAAAACTATTATCCAATGCAACTCGAACTTGAATCTACCGATTTTTATAATTTTAATTTAGAAAATAAACAATCTTCATTCTTTTTATTTGTTGACGTTCTCAAGGTTAGGCAGGTCACTTTGTGCTTATCTCGTGACCTGCCATCCCGTTATATCTGTAATCTGTTTTTAATTATTTGTGGTAGCTCGTTTCTTTGTCGAAGTCATCCCAGATGTAGCCTGGTTTTACTACGGGGTGGGTTGGAATCAAGAATGTCGCTGTCTCCATAATTCCGTATGCTGTGCGGCCAACCATCTGAAATAAACCAGTGAACACACCAACAGTGGCCCCGGCAACTACACCATCCCTCTGTCCGGTTATCATTATATTCTTGGGGACTTCAACCCAGCCGGTAGCGATGTTAGCGATACCATATCCTAACTTATCTCCCACATGCGTCACGTAATTTGCCTCGTGAGCATGAACTGATGGAGCTAAAAAGGCCAAGGAAGATACGATCAGTAGTGACTTGATTATTTTTTTCACGTGTAACTCCTTAAAATTGAGTTGAAGTTGTATCTAATTTTAGACCTTTACTAGTGATGCCTACACCGTAACAACTACCGTGAGTCCATTAGAGGCTAATTCTATACTCCGCCAATTTTTTCACGGCATTTATAATTCTATATCAACTGAATCTACGCAACCAGAGTAAACGTCAATGAATCCTTTGGTGCCATTATCTAGCGAATGGTGAGCTCCTCACTCCTCGACATGATCCTTTCCCCCAGCTTAATCCGTCTTCTGACAGGTCAGTATGGTGCTCAGAGGGTTAGTCTGATGGCGGTCATATTCAATCCCCCCCAATCATTAACCGCGTATAGGAAGCAGTTTGATCTATTTTTAATCTATCGTCGAAAAATAGCTTGCTGTGAATTGACAACAGTACCTTTCGCCTTGATGATATAGCTCATCGCGAATCAGATAATCACAGACTCGCTGTTCGATTAATAATAACCGAATAACCGAATAACTGGATGATTGATCCAGTTACCAATTCATACAGGGTACAGAATGAATCAATCCGTTTCCGATGTAATTTCCATAAAGCCATCAGCCTGGACTGTTGCTCAAATCGAAGCCCTGCTGGATTTGCCTTTTAGCGATCTAATTCACCGTGCCCAGTTGATTCATCGTCAGTATCATAATGCTAATGCGGTGCAGCTATCGACACTCATCTCGGTTAAGACAGGTGGTTGCCCAGAGGATTGTGGTTATTGCCCTCAGGCGGCGCGCTACCATACGAGTGTGGAAGATCAGGAGATATTGTCACTGACGGAGGTGATCGATACAGCAAGAGCAGCAAAGGCACAGGGAGCTTCACGCTTCTGTATGGGTGCAGCCTGGAGAGGTCCTAAGCAGCGGGATATCGGTAAAATATCAGAAATGATTAGCTCAGTGAAGGCACTGGGCCTTGAAACTTGTGCCACGCTGGGGATGCTGAAGGAGGGGCAGGCAGAGCAACTCAAGCAGGCCGGTCTTGATTACTACAATCATAATCTCGATACAGCACCAGAATTCTACGGTGAAGTGATCACCACCCGTGACTATCAAGACCGCCTAGACACGCTTGAACAGGTAAGAGCTGCCGGTATGAATGTGTGTTGCGGTGGAATCGTTGGTATGGGTGAATCACGTCAAGCACGGGCAGGACTGATCGCCCAACTAGCGAATCTCAAGCCCTATCCCGACTCTGTTCCAATTAATAATCTGGTTCAAGTGGCCGGTACACCGCTGCACGGGACAGAGGCACTGGACCATTTTGAGTTTGTTCGGACCATTGCAGCTGCTCGCATTACCATGCCAAAAGCGATGGTACGTCTCTCGGCAGGAAGGCAGGAAATGTCTGAGGCGGTACAGGCACTGTGCTTTCTTGCGGGTGCCAATTCTATTTTTTATGGTGAAAAGCTACTCACCACGGGCAATCCAGAATCTCACCGAGATGACAATTTATTCAAAAAACTTGGAATTCATTCGATCTAGCCAGAATGCTCACTGATCTAGCTGAACAGCTTCGCACCCGGGAAAATGCAGGCCTAAAACGTCGCAGGATAACCACAGAGAGTCATCAGAATGCGCATATCACTATCGACGGACGTAGTTACCTTGCATTCTGTAATAATGATTACCTCGGACTTGCTAATCATCCTCAACTGATTGAAGCAGTCTGTGAGGGTGCCAGACGGTATGGGGTGGGTGCAGGTGCCTCGCACCTTATCAGCGGACACTCATCGGCTCATCAAGCACTAGAGAGTGCTCTAGCATCTTTTACAGGCTTCCCTAGGGCGCTACTCTTCTCAACCGGCTACATGGCCAATGCCGGGGTAGTTACTGCGTTGATTGGGCGTAGTGATGCAATCTTTGCAGATAAACTTAATCATGCTTCTCTCAATGATGCCGCACTATGCTCAAGCGTAAAGTTGACCCGTTACCCGCACCTTGATCTGATCGCTTTGGAGAGGCAGTTGGCTAGTTCTCAGGCCAGACGGAAGCTAGTGATGACCGATGCGGTGTTCAGCATGGATGGGGATATCGCCCCGGTTCCTAGCCTGCTGGCACTGTGTGATAAGTATGATGCCTGGCTGCTGATTGATGATGCACATGGATTCGGTGTGTTGGGTCGTCAGGGGAGGGGGGTGGCATCTCATTTCAATCTGAGTTCACCCCGTATCATTTACATGGCGACCCTTGGCAAGGCGGCAGGTGTATTTGGAGCCTTTGTCGCTGGGCAGGTTGAGATCATTGAGTCCCTGATCCAATCTGCCCGTAGCTACATCTATACCACCGCTACCCCACCACTGCTATCCCACGCATTGCTGTGTAGTCTGTCATTAATCGAGCAAGAGGGATGGAGGCGTGAAAGGCTATCACAGCTCATCATGCAATTTCAAAAGGGTCTACAGTCAATGCGATGGAAATTATTGCCCTCAAAGAGCCCAATCCAGCCTCTCATCATTGGTGGCAATGATGATGCCTTACAGTTAAGCGAATCGCTCCGAGAACGTGGGATAATGGTACCCGCAATCCGTCCGCCGACTGTGCCGCAGGGTACGGCAAGACTGCGGGTCTCGCTGTCGGCTGCACACAGTGAGGAGGATGTGAGTCAATTGTTATCGGCATTGAGGCAACTGGACTCGGCATATGAGTCTCCACGTTAAAACCCTTGGCGCTGGTCCAGATCTCGTTCTACTGCACGGCTGGGCCATGCACAGCGATATCTGGGATGGTGTGCGTGATCAATTGGCTCGGCATTTTCGTCTGCATCTAGTCGATTTGCCGGGTCATGGCGGCAGTGCATCATGCGAAACGGCTACGTTGCAATGCATGGTAGAAAAAGTTACAGAGGTGCTCCCCGATGACTGCACTGTTTGTGGTTGGTCATTAGGGGGTCAGGTATCTGTCGAGCTTGCATTGCAACTGCCTCAGCGTGTTAAGAAGCTGATGCTGGTCTCGACCACTCCCTGCTTTATTAAACGTAAAGACTGGCAGTGGGGTATGGAGGAGGAGATGCTGCAACTCTTTATGAAGAACTTGAATCGCGATTATGTAACGACTCTGGATAGATTCCTCAGTCTACAGGTGAAAGGCAGTATCGATACCACGGCAGTCTTGGAAAAATTGAGAGCAAGCTTCTCTCATGATCGTAAGCTAAATGAAACTTCACTACAGGCGGGGCTGCAAATTTTACTGACGACGGATTTACGCAACAAAATAGAAAAAATTAGCCAGCCGGTCGTGCTGATGCATGGGGAGAACGACATCATCACCCATCCCTCTGCAGCAAGATGGATGCACCAGCAATTGCCAAGTTCGGAGCTGGTAATGGTGCCTAGCTGTGGGCATGCACCCTTCTTGTCACATCCAGATAAATTTATAACAAAACTGATTCAGATGGCCTAAATGAATTACGACCATACCCTAGATAAGCATCAGTTACGACGATCTTTCGAGCGTGCAGCGCCGAGTTACGACGGTGCTGCAGTGCTGCAACGCGAGGTATGTGATCGGATGTTGGCGCGCCTTAGTTACATTAAGTACAGCCCAGATTTAATTTTGGATGCGGGTAGTGGTACGGGTTATGGAAGTCGGAACCTGGCTACGCGATTCCCTGCAGCTAAAATTTTAGCGCTCGATATTGCCGTATCGATGCACCTTCAGGCACGTCCTCCGGTCCCATGGTGGAAATCATTCTCCTCTGCACATGGGAGGCAGACAATTTATACGTGCGGGGATATTGAATCATTACCGGTAAAGAGTGACTGCGCAGGATTAGTCTGGTCGAACCTGACATTGCAGTGGTGTAACGATATACGGCATACATTCTCAGAGGTTCGACGAGCGCTTCAGCCGGGAGGTCTTTTTATGTTTAGTACCTTTGGGCCTGATACTCTGAAGGAGCTGCGTCAGTCCTTTCGTAGTGCAGATAATTACAGTCATATTAATCGATTCACTGATATGCACGATATTGGTGACATGCTGGTCCATAATGGTTTTGCGACGCCGGTCATGGATATGGAGTACATCACACTGACCTATGATGAGGTGATCAGTGTGATGAAGGATCTGAGAACTATTGGGGCTCGTAATGTGACTGAGGGTAGGGCGCATGGGCTCACTGGGAGAGTCAGATGGCAGAAAATGATCGATCATTATGAGTCGCTAAGAGTCGATGGGAAGCTACCTGCCACCTTCGAAGTGATTTATGGTCATGCCTGGAAGCCGCTACCACGAAAAGAGATTGGTAAGATCATAACCAAGCATGTATCGACCGATCAGTTTCCCCTGTCAGAGTAGAGGAATGTCGGTAGGTTATTTCATCACCGGAACCGATACCAGTGTAGGAAAAACACTTGTGAGCTGTACATTAATCCATGCCTTTGCTGCGCGTGGGAAGGCTGTTGTAGGAATGAAGCCAGTGGCGGCAGGACGGGGTGATGAGGGAGAGTGGGCGGATGTAGAAATGCTCACCGCATCCAGTAACGTTTCAGCGCCACGTAGTCTGATCAATCCGTATGCTTTGATTCAGCCGGTTGCGCCGCATATTGCTGCAAGAGAGATGGGGATCGAAATCGATACCGCTGTGATCCTCGAGGCTTGTCGCGGGTTACAAGACATTGCTGAGATAGTAATCGTTGAGGGTATCGGTGGTTTTCGGGTCCCTCTCAATAATCGGCATGATGCTGGTGATATGGCGCGGTCAATGGGATTTCCAGTAATACTGGTAGTGGGGATGCGTCTGGGATGTTTAAACCATGCACTACTGACCGCAGAGGCTGTGCAATCGGTCGGCCTTCCACTCGCAGGATGGGTGGCTAATCAGATAGATCCACAGATGCTCGATTTCGATGAGAATGTACATGCACTGCAACAAAGACTGCCCTGTCCTCTATTAGGCGTACTGCCATTTACACCGGGTGTAATGGCGCAAGAATTTACGAATCTGCTGGATATTAATAGTCTGCAGCAAGTCAAGGTCGGTACTCTCCAGCATTAAGCCTAGGGTCATCTAGTCAGACTGACCAATCTGTTGTGAAATTAATTTCTGGAATTGAATTGTCTGGCGAAATTTCGGTCAAAGAGAAAGTGGTATTGATCCATGGTCTGTGGGTCAGTGGCTGGGCCATGACATTGCTCGGGAGGAATTTGCGTCGGTGTGGTTTTGATGTCGCCATCTTCTCTTATCCTTCCATGCATGATTCATTGTCACAAAATGCACTATCACTGTCGCGATTTGTTTCTGGTATTGCAGCGATTCGTATCCATCTTGTGGGTCATAGCTTGGGAGGGCTCTTGGCATTGCAGATGCTGTCAGAACATCCAGAGCCACGGATTGGTCGCGTTATACTGATGGGGAGTCCTTACCATGCGAGTTACGCGGCCATCAAGCTCGCACGCATTGCGCCGGGGCGATGGCTAATCGGATCTAGCATGAGACAGTGGCTAATGAGACGAGAAGAGGCCCCGTCCATTCATCATCATGAGATCGGTTCAATTGCTGGGTGCATGAGTGTAGGAATCGGCAAACTGCTCGGAGGATTGCCGGCACCCAATGATGGCGTGGTAACCGTTGAGGAGACGAGGTTACCCATTGCAAGTGATTGGGTAGTCCTCAATATTAACCATGCTGGCATGCTGTTTTCTCGTAAGGTCGTGCGCCAGGTCTGTGCATTTTTAAGACAAGGGTATTTTCTGCATTCTTCGGAGTCGGAATGAGTTTACGATTCTCGCGTCATTTAAAGCTAGTTATTGCCGTGGGTCAGGCCATCCTATTGGGAAGCTGTGCCAATCTTCCCTATTATGCTCAGGCTGTGGATGGTCAGATTGAAATTCTGCGAATGGCTCAACCGATCACGACGATTATTGCGGATCCTAGTGCCGACCAGAAATTGAAGCGAGTCCTCGCTCGAGTGGTACTGATGAGAGAGTTTGCTAGCCGCGAGCTAAAGTTACCGGACAATCAGAGTTACACGAGCTATGCAGATCTAAAGCGTCCCTTTGTGGTCTGGAATGTATTCGCAGCTCCCGAACTTTCCAGCGAGCTTAAGAAGTGGTGCTTTGTGCAGGCCGGTTGCGTCAACTACAGGGGATTCTTCTCACAAGCGGAGGCAGAAAGCTATGCCGAGGAGATCAGAAATGAAGGCTACGATGTTCACGTGGGTGGGGTTCGCGCTTACTCGACTCTCGGATGGTTCAATGATCCGGTACTGAATACCTTCATCGGCTATTCTGAAATGGAGCTTGCACGTCTGATATTTCATGAACTGACTCATCAGGTACTCTATCTCCCTGGAGACAGTGCTTTTAATGAATCTTTTGCCACCGTGGTCGAGCAAGAGGGTGTTGGTCGCTGGCTGGATAGCAACGGAGCGACTTCGCAGAGAGCTCTATTTAATGCTAGACAGGAGAGAGAAGCGATCTTTACTGAGATGGTGATGAACCATCGTAAGAGACTACAAGAACTGTTTGCTTCAGATCTGGGTGATACGGAGAAACGGTTAGCGAAGGCACGTATTTTTGATGAGTTACGTGAAGAGTTTGCCCAACTAAAAGTCACTAAGTCTGAGTTCAGTAGCTATGACCGTTGGTTCGCACAGAACCTTAATAATGCGCTACTCGCGACGATCTCTACCTACACGCAACTGGTGCCCGCATTCCAAGCGATACTCGCTCAGAAGAATGGGGATATGGGTCTTTTTTTTGATGCTATCAAGGAGATCAGTAAATTACCCGAGTCGGAGCGGGCTACCGTGTTGCAGACGGCAGTTGAAAATCATGAGCGGACCAATGTCGCTGAGCGCTAATCCTTAGTTTTATCCGTTCTACTACTCCGTCTTTCGACGGGCCACGATAACGCCATCCCTCGTTGGGTTGATAAAGGCATCGAATTCTGGGTCTTCAAATATGAGTCGATTATGCTCAAGGATGGCCTCTGTCCAACCGGGGACGACATCAACATAGTCTTCGACTGCCACTCGTCCATGCCACAGAACATTGTCGGCGATATAAAGGCCGCCAGGACGAATCCGTTTTTTGGCCATATGCCAGACTTCCGGATAATCACCTTTATCCACGTCGTTGTAGCAGATATCAAACAAACCTTCAGTCCGGGAAAATATTTCTTGCGCAAACCCAACGTGGAAATTGACTCTGTCTAATAATCCTACTGATCCAAGATACTGTTCTGACTTTATCTGATTAAGTGGGTCTCCATCACTACAGATTACTTGTCCCTCCGCCCCAACTGCTTTTGCAAACCAGTAGGCCGAATAACCATATCCGCTACCAAACTCAAATACACGGCGGGCATTAATTGATTTTGCCATTGTCTCAAGAAAAATACCGACCAAACGGCCAACGATAGGAAAGTTATTCTCCTGCGCAATCCTCTCCATCTCTATCAGCACCGGATCATCCGTACGACACGATAATCCACGCATATAATCCTCAATGGCGGGATGTACTGGAATTAATATGCTGGGATTTTGAATGGTTGGAGAGTTCAGGGTTGGCATATCTGGCTCCTATAAAGAATCACGTGATCTTCTGATTTTTCACTGCTAAATTTAGCTTAGCAGAATTGGGAGAGAGCATGTGGATGGAGTGTTTGCTACTTGATCGATGGATCGATGCTGTCTCTAAATAATTGAATCAATAACAAATGCATAAGGTGGGTAGTATGAGTCTGAAGATTGCATTGGTTACAGGCGCATCCAGCGGTATCGGAAGGGCCACGGCTGAACTGCTTGCGGCAAATGACTACTACGTATTTGCTGTAGCACGGCGTATGGAGAAGCTTGAACCGATGAGTTGCGATCAAATCGAACCCATCCGTCTGGATGTTGTGGATGCAGAGGGCATCAGACTAGTCGTGGAGCACATCATCGCAACCAAGGGTCGGATTGATGTCCTAGTGAATAATGCTGCATATGGTCAACTGGGTGCAATTGAGTGTGTCTCAATGGAGGCTGCTCATCAGCAGTTTGAGGTCAATGTCTTCGGATATGCGCGATTCATACAAGCAGTGCTGCCCCATATGCGTTATCAGAAGTCAGGTCGCATCATCAATATCACTTCGATTCTGGGTCGAGTACCAATCCCTGGTTTTGGTTGGTATGCCGCCTCTAAGCATGCAGTGGAAGCGCTGTCAGAGACTTTGCGGGGGGAGTTGATGGGGTCTGGAATTGACGTGGTGGTGATCGCCCCTGGACTGATCAAGACTGAGTTTGTCCCCAAGCAATTGGCACTACTGGAGACGATCTCACATCCACCGTTCTATCAGAAGATGCTGGCAGGTATTCGTATTCTGCTGGTTGATGAACCAAGATCACCCGGGCCTGACATGATCGCTCATGCGATTCTTGAGGCATCGACAGCAAGGCATCCACCGATACGACATGCCTTGCCAATCGATTCAAAGATGGCGATCATGGCCAGGTGGTTGATGGGGCCCCGTCTATTCTCCTGGGCAATCCGATACCTGATGAAGATCTAACAGGCTCTCAGAAAACCTGTTGCACTCTGCGTGCAATAGTCCTGCTACTTTGAAACTCGGTGAACGTTAAATGTAGTCTTATTTTGTGTATTCACCGTTGCTGTATTGCCATCCGCGCTGATACTAAATGAGACTGCATTGTTTTCGGAAAATCCAGAGCAGCCATTTGTGTCATACGTGAACCCTTTAACACTAAACCCCTTGCTGCTGGCATCATAAGTGTAGTTGGCATATTCGACACCTGGGGCACCGCAGCTCTTATGGCTATCACGGTCTAAATCGCCGATCGGGTCAAGCATCAAAAATTTCCCATTGGTAAAGAATAGATAGGTGGGTGTCTTGATTGCAGATGGATCAACCGCCCAAGCTCCAACGATACCCCTTGGGTCATTCTCCATTTTGGAGTAACGGCTCTCCTCTATCCGGGTCTTTAGAGGTTCTTTCTTATCCGTGACAGCCAGCGTCCCTCCACGTGTACCAGCATGGAATAATTCACTGAAGACACTGTGCTGCTTCCTCTCTCTCTGCACCGTTAGGATCTCTGTTGAGATCAAGTCCGAACCATCAGTACGGATACGCCAAGTGGGCTGTGGATGTGATAGCCCGGCCTTAATATTGGTATCAACCGTCGGCTTGACAGCGATCTTGAAGCCTCGGTTATCAAACTCTGAAAGGGTCGCAGTACCATACTCAACACCGGCCGTACTGGCCTTAGTGCCGCCACATATCCGGTTGGCATCGCAGAAGTCATCGGTTATGGCCTCACCTTGCAAATACTCGCCGGATGGTAAAGCTCGTAATACAAAGGCTGTTGAACCTTCCTGTCTAAACCAGATATTGGTACTAAGCGTCGCCATGCCTTGGGAGAGGAAGTGTGTCTGGGCTTGAGCGAGAGTTCTGACTGGGCCAGTAATGCCACCGGCCTCTCTCACCTTCTGTAGCTCAGCAGATGTTGAGAATGCGGCGGGATCGCCATCTAAATTTATGGCAGCACTGACAGCAGATGCAGCACTGGCCGGAATGGAAATGCCATTTTCTGGATTACCATCCGAGTCGAGAGACTGCAATAAAATCAGCAGGTTTTGTAGTCGAGTGGGATTGTCTTCAGCTAGTTCCATGGGCGTTATGATAGAAGCACCCTTAACCTTGCCCAGAACTAGGCTACCGAGCTTGAACTCGACTGTATCACCATGGTTATATTTGTAGATGCCCTGTCCATCAGTATTACCAGCAGCGCCAGAAGATGCCAGATAGGCTACACCAGAAACTGCTGCATCCATCAATACCCCGGTAGTGGGTGTGGATGCGGCCATATTTGAACTGGATTGCGGCTTGCTTGTTGTTTTAGCTGAATCTCCACCCGTGTCTTTCTTCTCTCCATCACAGGCAGCAAGACCTAGAATCAGAACCAACGGAATTAAATAGACTCCATGCATATCCTGCCTCTTCTTAGATCTCATTCAGACGATTCCTTCCAATTTAATTGTGGACCAGGCTATGACCCTAAAAAACAGATGACGGCATCTTCTACCCATCGACTGGATGCAGTTTGCCATAGGCATAGGGCAGATGTCGAGTCTGCCTGATTGTCTGTCCAATCTCGAGACCTAATAGGTAGAACGCTTGTGGTGCATCTTGATTGAGTGCAATATTGTGCCGCATTGCCGCCTTCATCAGCTTTACCGCTTCCACATGACACTCCAGACCCCTAATAGCCGCCAACAACCCGATCAAGTACTGGTCGATATCGCGGACTATGTCGCTAATCGCAGTATTCAGAGCGAACCGGCCTATGAAACTGCTCGGTACTGCTTGATGGATACGCTTGGCTGCGGGCTTGAGGCACTCTCCTATCCAGAATGTACTCGACTACTCGGCCCCATCATCCCTGGCACCATCGTTCCGAATGGGGCAAAAGTTCCGGGTACGAGATTCCAGCTTGATCCCGTGCAGGCCGCGTTTAATATTGGCGCAATGATACGTTGGTTGGACTTCAACGATACCTGGTTGGCCGCTGAGTGGGGTCACCCCTCCGATAATCTGGGTGGCATCCTCGCTGCGGCAGACTGGTTGGCCCGCAATATCGCGGCTGGCAATGTCGATAGAGAGCCATTATTAATTCGGGACTTGCTGACCGCAATGATTAAGGCACACGAGATTCAGGGTTGTTTGGCACTGGAGAATAGCTTTAACCGTGTTGGGCTTGATCATGTACTGCTGGTGAAGGTCGCATCGACCGCAGTGGTGACTCATCTGCTCGGTGGTAGTCGTGACCAGATCGTCACGGCACTTTCACAAGCATGGGTAGACGGACAGGCACTCCGTACCTATCGTCATGCACCCAACACCGGTTCGCGTAAATCTTGGGCGGCGGGTGATGCAACCAGTCGAGCGGTATGGCTGGCACTGATAACGCTCAAGGGGGAGATGGGCTATCCCTCCGTGCTCACAACAAAAAACTGGGGGTTCTACGATGTGCTATTCCGAGGCAGATCACTCCAGTTTCAACGCCCGGTCGAGCGGTGGGGTACGTACGTCATGGAGAACATATTATTTAAAGTCTCCTTCCCAGCTGAGTTTCATGCCCAAACAGCGGTCGAATGCGCCATGCAATTGCATCCCATGGTCAGAGAGCGGATCGCCGATATAGAAAAAATCACAATCCGTACTCATGAGGCAGCGGTTCGTATCATTGATAAGCAGGGACCACTTAATAATTATGCCGACCGCGACCATTGCATGCAGTACATGGTTGCGGTAGCTTTAATTTTTGGGAGGCTGACGGCGGCTGATTATTCAGATGATGTTGCCAGAGACGAACGGATTAATAATCTGAGGGGGAAGATTACTTGCATTGAAGACTCTCAATTCACTAGGGATTACCATGACCCTGAAAAACGTGCCATTGCCAATGCTGTCACGGTAGAATTCAAGGGTGGTGAGAAATTACCGGAGTTGGTGCTTGAGTATCCGATTGGTCATAGCCGTCGTCGTAAGGAGGCGATACCATTATTGGAAGACAAGTTCAGAACCAATCTTGCGCGCCGTTTTCCGGTCAAGCAGCAAAAAGCAATCATCGATCTGTGCCTTAACCAGAAGAGACTCGAAGAAACACCGGTCAATGAATTTGTCGATATGTTTGTAATCTAGTATTTTTCCCCTGCAATCTAGAACATGTTCTCCCAGGAGAGTGTAACGCCATGACCCACAATCTATTCAATACCCTGAAGGAATTTCAGATTTCTAAGGGCAAAAAAGCAAAATTCTATTCGCTACCAGCGCTGGAAAAATCTGGTGTAGGCAAGGTCTCGCGTCTACCAGTCTCTATCCGCATCGTGCTCGAATCGGTATTGCGTAATTGCGATGGAAAGAAGGTCACTGAGACGCATGTACGCCAACTCGCCAATTGGCAACCCAATGCTGTGCGTACCGATGAGATTCCCTTTGTTGTCGCTCGTATTGTTCTGCAAGATTTTACGGGCGTTCCTCTTTTGGTGGATCTCGCGGCAATGCGGAGTGTGGCTAAGGGTATGGGTAAGAATCCAAATATGATCGAGCCTCTGGTGCCGGTTGACCTGGTGGTTGATCATTCGGTACAGGTTGATCATTACGGTAATAAGCAAGCCCTCGGTCTCAATATGGAGATTGAGTTTGAGCGTAATAACGAACGTTATCAGTTCATTAAATGGGGTATGCAAGCCTTTGATACATTCAGGGTCGTTCCACCGGGTATTGGTATCGTGCACCAGGTGAATCTGGAATATCTTGCTCGCGGAGTGCATCAGAAGAATGGCGTAACCTATCCAGATACGCTGGTAGGTACTGATTCGCACACCACCATGATCAATGGGATCGGTGTGGTTGGATGGGGGGTGGGGGGTATCGAAGCAGAGGCGGGGATGCTGGGACAGCCGGTCTATCTACTCACTCCAGATGTGGTAGGGGTCAATCTGACAGGCCGGTTACGTGATGGTGTCACAGCAACCGATCTGGTTCTGACCATTACTGAGATGCTCCGAAAGGCTAATGTGGTGGGTAAGTTTGTAGAATTTTTTGGCGAGGGGACTGCCTCTTTGACCCTTCCGGATCGAGCGACTGTGGCGAATATGGCGCCTGAATATGGCGCCACCATGGGCTTCTTCCCGGTGGATGATGCCACCATCGAGTACTTCAAGGGTACAGGCCGCAGTGACGAAGAGGTTGAATCATTCCAATCCTATTTTAAGGCGCAAGGTCTGTACGGCATTCCTCGCAAGGGTGAGATTGACTACAGCCGCGAGCTAGAATTTGATCTGGGTGGGGTGGCACCTTCGCTGGCAGGACCCAAGCGTCCACAAGACCGTATTGAGATCGGCAACATCAAATCACAATTCACCAAACTCTTAACCACGGCTGTTAAGGAGAATGGTTATGGCAGGGCCGCGGCCAATTTAAATCAGCGCTACCCGGTACGTAGTTGCGATGATGCCGCTACCCACATTGAAGCGAGAAATCAGATTGATGATTATCTAAGACCAGGAAGCGATAGGAATTTTGTGGAGATGATTAGTAACCACTCCTTAATCGACACAGACCAGGGCTCTACATGTCTAGAGAATGGTGCAATTGATCTGGGTCATGGCGATATATTGATCGCAGCCATTACCTCCTGCACCAATACCTCTAATCCTAGCGTACTGATCGCTGCTGGTTTGCTGGCGAAGAAGGCGGTGGAGAAGGGATTGACGGTCAAGCGGCATATAAAGACTTCACTTGCACCTGGCTCTCGCGTAGTGACTGAGTACCTCACCGCTGCCGGCCTACTACCCTACCTGGAGCAGCTCGGTTTCAATCTTGCTGGGTATGGTTGTACCACCTGCATCGGTAACTCGGGCCCTCTATCCGAGCAGATTGAGGAGTCCGTAGTCAAGAATGATTTGGTATGTGCAGCGGTACTCTCTGGAAACCGAAATTTCGAGGCGAGAATACATGCAAATATCCGCGCCAATTTCCTCGCTTCACCTCCGCTGGTGGTCGCGTATGCCATAGCAGGAACTATGCTTAAAGATTTGATGACCGAGCCACTGGGTATGGGTCGGGATGGTAAACCGGTGTGGCTCGGCGATGTCTGGCCCAGTAACTTGGAGATTCAAGCATTGATAAAACATGCTACCAATGCCAAAACATTCCGCCGTCTCTATGGCAATCTGACTAAGGATCATCCGTTGTGGAACGGCGTCTCATCGGTCAGTGGCAAAGTCTATGATTGGCCAAAATCAACCTATATTGCAGAACCGCCATTCTTTAGCGGTTTTTCTATGGTGCCTACGCGGCCCAGCGGAGTTAGCCGTGCACAGGTGCTGGGAATCTTTGGTGACTCAGTCACAACCGATCATATCAGCCCCGCTGGCGCTATCAAGGATAGCTCTCCGGCTGGAAGGTATCTTCTTGCAAATGACGTTGCTAAGAGCGATTTCAATAGCTACGGTGCGAGGAGAGGTAATCACGAGGTCATGATGAGGGGTACCTTCGCTAATGTGCGTATTAAGAATTTGATGATTCCCAATAGCGAGGGCGGCATCACGTTGCATCAACCAGATGGGCAACAGATGAGCATTTATGATGCTGCGATGCAATATATTGCGGAGGGTGTTCCGACAGTGGTGTTTGGTGGAGAGGAGTACGGCACTGGCTCCAGCCGCGACTGGGCTGCAAAGGGGACCCAGTTGCTAGGTGTTAAGGCGGTGATCGCCCGGAGTTTCGAGCGTATTCATCGGAGCAACCTGGTCGGGATGGGGGTTCTGCCGTTGCAGTTCAAGGGTAATGATAGCGCACAGTCACTCGGCATCAAGGGTGATGAGCAACTTGATCTACTCGGTCTGGATGAGATCAGTCCGCAGCAAGATGTGACGCTTGTGATTCACTCTCCCGACGGTAGCTGCCGAGAAGTTCAATTGTCATGTCGGATCGATACCGCCATCGAGGTGGATTATTATATGCACGGTGGTATCTTGCCATATGTTCTCAGGGAACTCATGAGTAGCTGAACGGGGGATGAGGGGTCCCCCCTCACCTTGTAATCAGCGTCATGATATTGCCACTCCGGTTTTCACTTGAATTAATCCACATCTCTTACTGATTTAACGGGACCCTCTTCCCGCCGGAAATGTAACTCTCCAAGAACAATTCCAGATTCATTTGAAATGGCCGTCCGACAGGCTGAGTGTTGTACATTCGTCTTAAAAATTCCCGTGATATGCTGTAGGCGTGGAAGATATAAATAGGTCGACGAATGCCCCATAGCCTTACCTTAATAACCACCATTGCGGCCAGCTTGGGCCTTGCCTTGATACTGGGTCTCATTGCTCATCGTTTGAAGCTACCGGTACTGGTGGGTTACCTACTTGCGGGCGTCATCCTTGGCCCAGCCACTCCGGGCTTTGTTGCTGATGTTGAGTTGTCGCGTCAGCTAGCCGAGATAGGAGTGATTCTCTTGATGTTCGGTGTCGGATTGCATTTCTCACTGAACGATCTTCTGGCAGTTAAGCGTATCGCTGTGCCGGGTGCAGTCTTGCAGATTGTGGTTGCGACTGCACTCGGGATGGGGGTTGCAGATCTCTGGGGTTGGAGTCTGGGCGCGGGTCTGGTATTCGGTCTAGCACTCTCGGTGGCGAGTACGGTCGTGTTACTCCGTGCGCTGGAGCAGCGTGGTGCACTCAAGTCAGTCAATGGCCAGATCGCGGTAGGATGGTTGGTGGTTGAAGATCTAGCGATGGTTCTGGTCCTTGTATTACTACCTCCACTTGCAGGTTGGCTAGGTGGTGACGTTGTAACTACCGATGCGAGCTCATCCGAACCCAATCTGCTTATCACGTTGCTGATTACCTTCGGTAAGGTTGCGATCTTCATCGGACTCATGCTGATTGTGGGCAAGCGGGTATTCCCGTGGTTATTGTGGCATGTGGCCAGCACCCGCTCGAACGAGCTCTTCATCCTGAGCGTGATTGCGGTCGCGGTGGGGATAGCTTATGGGTCAGCAATGCTATTTGGAGTTTCTTTTGCACTTGGCGCTTTCTTCGCGGGTATGGTCATGCGAGAGTCGCACTTGAGTCATCGTGCTGCGCAGGATTCGCTCCCCCTTAGGGATGCCTTCTCGGTCTTATTCTTCGTCTCGGTCGGTATGCTGTTTGATCCGAATATTGTGATGGAGCAACCATTTCGGGTTCTTGCCGTGGTCGCCATCATCGTGATGGGTAAATCCTTGGCTGCCTTTTTGCTTGTTCTTGCCTTCCGCTATCCGCTAAATACGGCTCTCACGGTATCGGCCAGTCTTGCACAGATTGGTGAGTTCTCATTCATCCTGACAGCGTTGGGAGTCTCTCTCGGTCTACTGCCGATCGAGGGTCAGAACCTGATACTGGCGGGTGCACTAATCTCGATCACGATCAACCCATTGGTATTTCAGATGATCGAGCCCTTGCAAGCATGGATTCGTGAGAGATCAGAGCTTGCACGGATACTTGAGCGTAATGTGGACCCATTGGCTGAATTGCCGATGACCGTCTCATCAAGCTCTGTGACGAATCATGTGGTCCTGGTCGGTTATGGCCGGGTCGGTCAGCGTATCGGCGAGTCATTGACAGAGCATGGATTGTCGCTTGTCGTGGCCGAACAGAATCGTGAGTTAGTCGAGAGATTACGCGATCATGGAGTACATGCTGTTGCGGGTGATGCGGCAGATCCTGCAGTGCTGATACAGGCGCATATTGTAAGGGCTGATATGCTGGTGATTACAATCCCCGATACCTTACGTGCGCGCAGCATGGTTGAGACTGCACGCATGCTAAATCCGAAAATCGAGATTGTCATACGAACTAATACAGAAGAAGAGTCGGAGTTACTCGGCAGAGAGGGTCTGGGGACAGCATTTCTAGGGGAGCATGAGCTCGCTTTTAGCATGACTCGTCATATCCTAAAAAGGATCAAAACCAAGGAGGAGTCACATGAGTAATAAACTAACCATTTATCAGAAACCCACCTGTAGCAAGTGCAGAGCCACCATCTCAATTCTTAAGGATAGTGGGCAAGAGTTCGAGATGGTCAATTATTATGAAACACCCTTGACGGCCGAGCAATTGAGAGGCTTGATTGAGAAGTTAGGGGTGAGTGCATGGGACGTACTCCGTTGCGATGAACCGCTGGTGAATAGTCTTAAACTTAACGAGCGGAAGCTGTTAGATGAGGAATTGATCAAGATTATGGTAGACAACCCCGACTTGATTCAACGTCCCATTGTTGTGCGTGGTAATGAGGCTGTGCTGTGTCGTCCCCCTGAGAGAGTCTCCAAGTTACTGTAGAGACCATCAATGCATCGAGATTCTGCAATGGGAAGCTGTTTTGATTTGAGGATGGGTAATTATGCGTATTAGATTAATTAATGGGCTGAGGGTGATGGTTCCACTCGTCATCACCTTGGCTCTGGGAATATCCACTACACCTGCTCAAGCCGATTGCAGTGGCTGTATCTGCCCGGGAGATCCCTGCAGGCTATGTGCTTTACCCCCGATGAAGAATATTCCCCTGGCAGTGGATGAGCCTGACACGTGTCGCAAAATCAGGGAGAAAGTGCCGCCGATTTCAGCAAGCCCTGGATCAAATGAGCATTTCGCAAGTCAAGATAAGGCGACCATGGAGTGCATAAAGAGTGGTGGTGACATCATCAAGAACCATCATAGAACTAAGGATTTTCCATCTAAACTTTATTGTAAGCCTTATGCTGCATCTGGTAAGGTCAATATCAGGGTCGGGAGTGGAAGCAAATAAAACCAGAGGCTCGAGGATTGCTGTACTTTGAAACAACAAAGGAATGATTATGAAGAATGAGATTACTGTCTTATCCCCCATCCAGTTCGGCCCATACACTCTGTCGAACAGAATGATGCTCGCACCACTCACTCGTAACCGTGCCGGGAAGGGGAATGTTCCTCAACCGCTCAATGTGGAGTACTACGCTCAACGGGCCAGTGCTGGCTTGATAGTCTCTGAGGCATCGCAGATATCTCCCCAAGGAGTGGGCTATCCTTCAACCCCTGGAATTCATAGTCAGGAGCAGGTGGAGGGGTGGAGACATATCACCGATGCGGTGCATTCTAAAGGTGGGAGAATCTTCCTGCAGTTATGGCATGTGGGCCGTATCTCGCACCCTTCACTCCAGCCTGGTGAGTCTTTGCCAGTGGCACCCTCCGCAATTAAACCTGCGGGGCAGGCAGTCACTTATCAAGGATTGAAAGATTTTGTAACTCCACGTGAGCTAGATCTTGCAGAGATCCCCGGCATCATTGAAGACTATCGTACCGGTGCTGAGAACGCACTCTCAGCGGGTTTTGACGGGGTTGAAATTCATGGTGCTAATGGGTATCTGCTTGATCAATTTCTTCGTGATGGGAGTAATCATCGGACCGATATCTATGGGGGTTCTGTCGAGAACCGGATGCGATTGATGATTGAGGTGACTGATGCGGTTTGTTCGGTCTGGGGAACGAATCGTGTGGGTATTCGTCTGTCACCGCTACAGCCTTTTAATGATATGTTTGATTCCAATCCTGAAGTGACATTCAGTTATGCTGTGGAGCAACTCAACCGATTTGGTCTTTCTTATCTGCATGTAACCGAAATGGGAAAGGAGGCACCCAATGCTGCAGGCCCGGCATTTGATCTGGTCAATCTGAGGCGTATCTGGAAGGGGATATACATCACGAATAGTGGCTATGACCTCGTACGGGCCAATGCTTCACTCAACAGGAATGAGGCCGATATGGTGGCATTCGGTGTGCTGTTTATTGCCAATCCTGATCTACCCATGCGTTTCTCTCAGGGTGCAAATCTTAATAAACCCGATCCTTCAACCTTCTATGGTGGTGATTCTAAGGGTTACACCGACTACCCTAGTCTTAATATGAGCTGATCACTCGCGGAGTAGATGGATTCAAGCTGCATACTGAGTGGGGCTTTGCATCAGCTTCTAGCTTAAGAGTGCTTGATGTGGGTAGTGCGTATCGATCTGTTCTGAAACATGATCATATGTGTCTATGATGAAGGGGATGCTATCCAAATCACTCCTATCAGTGACCTGAACCCAATGGAGTCTAAGTCATGAAGGCCAACAACAGAGTTAGCGCGATGCTAGTGCTGATGTTTGTTCTATTCATTTCCATTTTCATGGCATGGCAGCATTACTCATCTAGTGTTCCGAGTATTAAAGTCGGAATACTGCACTCTTTAACCGGTCCCATGGCGATCAGAGAAAGACCGCTGGTAGATGCACTGCAGCTAGCGATCGAAGAGGCAAATGCCGCAGGTGGTATCAATGGCCAAAAGATTGAACCAGTGATCGTTGACTGTCGCTCGGAGCCTCTATATTGCGGCCAACAGGCAGAGCGTCTCATCACTACAGACAAGGTAAAGGCACTCTTCGGTTGCTGGACATCCGCCTGCCGTCAAGCGGTTAAGCCTGTGGTTGAGAGGCATCAGGGATTGCTCTTTTACTCGGTCCAGTATGAAGGGATGGAGCAATCACCCAATATCATTTACACCGGCGCCACACCGAATCAGCAGGCTGCACCGGTGGTACATTGGGCATTAGAGACACTCGACAAGCGCGACAAATCTAATAAGCGCGTCTACCTGGTTGGGTCAGATTATATTTTCCCACGGGTGACCAACCTCCTCATTAAAGACTTGTTGGCGGCACAGGGAGCGACGGTGGTGGGAGAGCGCTACCTCCCATTAGGATCAAGTAAGGTGGTCGAACTGGTCGCTGATATCCTCCAAAAACGACCGGATATGATCCTGAATACTATCGAGGGTGATAGTGCGGTCGCTTTCTTTCGTGAATTGAATAGGATCGGAATCACACCGGACAAGATTCCGGTGCTGTCGTTTAGCATTGCAGAGGTTGACCTAGCAGCCAAAGATGCCGCACCGATGGAGGGTCACTATGCCGCCTGGAATTATTTCCAGAGGATTCAGTCACCACAGAATCAGGTCTTCTTACAAAGGTTTCATAATCGCTACGGTCAGAAAGCGGTGGTTGATGACCCGATGGAGGCATCCTATATCAGCCTGCAGCTTTGGGTTCAGGCGGTACACGAAGCTGGTTCAGCCGAACCAAATCAGGTGCAGCGTACGATCCTACGACAGAGCTTGCTCGCACCGGAGGGTGTGATTTCACTCGACTCAGCGACTCGTCACTTGTGGAGAGTCACCCGGATTGGTAAGGCCCGAGCGGATGGACAGTTCGACATTGTTTGGGATTCTGGTCGCCCACTTGAGCCTTCTCCCTTTCCCACATACCGTACTCGAGAGGAGTGGGGACACTTACTAAAAGCGATTGAGGGAGCGGGGTCATGAAGTTCACCTCACTCACACAACGTTTCATGGCTTGGTTCGCGGCGGTCTCGCTGCTGCCAATTATTATGGCAGGATACGGTCTGCTGCGCGCCTTCGAGACTGAACTACAGAAAACAGCGATTCAGCAGGTTTCCGCCATCGCAGATAAAAAAGTAGAGCAGATCGATGGTTACCTGCGTGAACGACTTCTCGATACCCGAGTGATACATACCGCCAGTACAACACGCGCAGCCATGCGTGACTTTACCCGGGTATTTCACCAGAACGGAATGGGGAGTGATGCTTATCGCCGACTGGATGCGAGCTACCGAGATCACTTCGAGAGATTTGTTGAGGATGCTGGTTATTACGATCTATTTTTAATTTCTCCACAGGGTACGGTGGTCTATTCACATGCCCATGAGTCTGATTTCGCTACCGACTTAATTAGCGGCCCTCATCGTAACAGCGGGCTCGGCATCGTCACTCGGCAGGCACTGAACATGCTACAAAGTGGTGTCTCTGACTTTGAGTATTATTCTCCATCAGGTGGTGCCATCGCTGCTTTCATGGCATTTCCAATCGTGATCCAGGGGAAGATTGAAGGTGTGTTGGCATTGCAGATCTATAGCGAGAAGGTGTTTCAGGTGTTAACAGATAATGTAGGTCTAGGTGTCACCGGTGAGACTGTGGTCACTCGTCTCGAGGATGGTCATACAGCCTTAGTGATGGCCCCCTTGAAGGATGATCTGAATGCGGCTCTGAAACTAAAAATACCTCTTTCTGCAGCGATCTGGAGCAGCCTTCATGGAGAACGCGGGGCCGGACTCACGGTTGATTACCGTAACAAGGAGGTGGTCGCGGCATGGCGGTATCTGCCTCGCATGGGATGGGGAATGGAAGTCAAGATGGATGCGGACGAGGTATTCGCTCCTGTTCACCGGATGCGAACACTCAGCCTGTTGATTCTGGGTCTGACACTCCTCGCCGCCATTCTGGGGGCTGCACTATTTAGTCGTCGTATGGTCAATACCTTAAAGACACTCAGCCGTAGTGCGCAGGATATTGCTGCAGGGAGCCTGCATCACCGTGTGCCGGTTCAAGGTTGGGATGAGATCGGGCAGTTGGCGCGTAGTTTCAATGCAATGACAGAGCGATTGAGTGCAAGTAACCACGAGCGTGAATCGGCTGAGGATGATCTTCGAAAGCTTAACCAAGACTTGGAGAGTAGGGTAGCAGAGCGGACTGAAGACTTGGAGCAGGCTAATGCAATCCTAATCAGCAAGGAGGAGGAGACCCGATCGGTGGTCGAGCATATGGAGGACTGTGTTGTTACGGTAGATGAGAATGGAATCATCCTCTCCACTAACCCAGTCATGGAAAAGATCTTCGGATATAGCCGAGATGAAGTGATTGGACAGGATGTCGGTATGCTGATGTCAGAGCCTCATCGCAGTAAGCATGAAAGTTATATGGTGAGATACCGACTGACAGGGCAGGGTCAGGAGTATGTGTCGGGCTCACATGGTGTGGGAATTGGTCGTGAGGTTGAGGGGGTTCACAAGAATGGTGAGCCCATCGCTCTATACCTAGCAGTCAGCGAATACTATGTGGGCGGTAAACGTTACTTCACCGGGTTGATGCGTGACATCCGAGAACGCAAACAGGTGGAGCAAGCATTGCGCGGAAGCGAGCAACGATTACGGGCCATTGTGGATAATATGGCCGCCTTTGTCGGTGAGATGACGCCAGATGGGGTGCTGGTGGAGATCAACCGTGCTGCTCTTGAGGTTGGGGGGGTGCAGAGCCAAGACGTGATCGGCAAGAGGCTTGAAGAGACTTGGTGGTTCTCTCATTCTCCCGAAGTTCAGGCACAGATACGAGATGATATCGAGAGAGCTCTACAGGGACAAATCGTGCGACATGATCTGGATGTCCGCATGATCGGTGGTGATCTTATGACCATTGATTTCATGCTGGTACCGGTCCATGACACCGATGGACGAGTGATCAAGCTGATCCCTTCAGGCGTTGATATCAGTATTCGGATTCATATCATGAAGGATCTCGATCAGGCCCGCCTGGAGGCAGAGCAGGCCAACCGAGCCAAGTCAACATTCCTTGCTGCGATGAGTCACGAGATCAGAACCCCGATGAATGGGGTGATCGGCATGGCAGATGTGTTGCAGCAGAGCAGCCTCACCGGTCACCAGACGGAGATGGTTGACCTCATCCGTGAATCGGCCTTCGCGCTGCTCGATATCATTGACGATATTCTCGATTTCTCTAAGATCGA
>CAJBQQ010000028.1 GCA_903957805.1 uncultured Pseudomonadota bacterium
GCTGTTCTCATCTGGAACAATACCGATGGGTCTCGCCCCCTTTAGCAATAGCTCCTTTCCGCGAGTTGCTCCTGAGTAACAGGTATCCATAAATAGGGTGATCGTCTGAGCACCCTTAGCAGATGCGATCAAATCGTCTCGCAAAATGCTGGTCTCATCTAACAAACTAGGATCCCCATCTGCCGGCAGAAGATAGGTCTTAGCGCCATCGCTACTCGACAGGCCATGTCCCGCAAAGAAAATATAAACGTCCGACCTCCCATCAATAACTTCAGTCTTCATCCAAGCCCGTGTCGCTTTCAATAAATCGGTCCGTCCGGCCTGTGCATTCGTTAATAACTTGATCCTGCCGATTGGAACGCCTAGTGCATGGTGTGCATAATCGTAAAAAAGACTCGCATCCGAATCTGCATACTGGGCATGCGGGAGATTGGAGTACGACTCAATACCCACAATGAGTGCCACTGCATTTGGATTCGACTTTGCCATCATTTTGCGCGGGTCGAGTGTGGCAATCTCATCCATCTGCTGAGCTTTTTTCCTTTCAACACTCGCCTCAGCATCCCCCCTCTGTCCAAATTCATCCAACACGCTTAAACGATAGGTCGTCACACCTACAGGAGGTAACCTAGTCACCTTGAAGGAGCCATCCTTGGAAAGAGGAATCTCCAGATCACGTCCATTAATCAGTACTTGGGAGATGACGACACTACTTGTCACCCGTCCACTCAGCTCTATCGATCCATCAGCACGTAGAGGGGATGATTCAAAAGTCAGCCACGGTGCGGAAACTTGATCTGTATTTTTTGTCTCTTTACGGACTGAATGCATAACCTGCTGTGGGCGTTGTGGCTGAACTTGCATGGCAGCGATCTTCTTCGCGGCCGATACCATGTTGGGCCTCTCTAGGACGGTCATGGCAGGACCATAACCCTGTGCTGCAGATAGGTGATACCAGTGAACTGCCTCGTGATAATCCTGATCTACTCCCTGGCCGCTGTCATACATCCAACCAAGGTGAAATTGCCCCCCCGGATCTCTCTGTGCTGCAGCTAGACGAAACCACTTCAAGGCAGCCTGATAATCCTTGGCTACCCCCCACCCCGCGGAATACCTCACGCCGAGTTGAGTCTGTGCAATGGCTAGACCTTGGACCGCAGCCAGTCGATACCACTGGACCGCCTCCTGATAATCTCGTGTGACCCCCTGACCATGGTCATACATCCACCCCAGGTTGAATTGCGCACCTGGACTTCCTTGTGCAGATGCCAATCGGTACCACTGCACCGCTTCCTGATAATCCCGGGTCACTCCCTGTCCACTGGCGTACATACATCCCAGACTGAACTGAGCAGCCTCATTTCCATGCATTGCCGCGAGACGATACCAGTGCAATGCAGTCTGATAGTCTTGTCTTACACCATCCCCCTGGGCATACATAGATCCTAGGTTGTACTGAGCAACATCACTCCCCTTTCCGGCCAATGGTTTAAATAATTTTATGGCTTGTGAGTAGTCTCCCCTGCTATAGGCTGCATAGGCATCATTGAGTGTGGCTGAGAATGCAGTGCCGACGCATAACATGCAAAAGATGATGGTGACAGCAAACCATTTCAGGAGAGTGATGGCCCCATATGTCGGGATGAACACACTACATTTACTCAACATAGTCAGTAGCATTGTCGAAATTTATAAGTCAACTAAGTTCTCTATCAATCTAATACGACGCTGCGCCAAACATAGGCCTATTCAGTGAACCTAATATTGTCAGATGAGTCGTATTTAATTTTCTCAATTTAAGCCCTATCTAATTCACACACCGAAAGACTATCCTCCTAGCCATCCTCTTATCAGACAGAGATGAGGCTCAGAATCAAGTTGCATACTAGTCTCCGATCCCGATAACGTCATGAGCGAAAACGACTGATCTTGATAAGTAAAATGAGCCGCTCAAAATGACTCACGTGGGGTATATCTTTACCAGATGAACTAGTAGAAATGACTACAGGAGAGGCACCTCTAACGATGCCTCAATGGAGGTGAGGTGAGGTGAGATGCGATGACATAGCATCGGCATGGATGAGATGGTGATTCTACTAAACGTGTCGTAATACAAGACACTGCGCAGATCCCACTGACGGGCGCATAATCATAACGACCACATATAGGTCAGTCAGTCTTTTTTGCAGAAGATTACGGAAGCAGGCTGCCAAGCTAATCTAGGCATTCCTTAGATCAAGCCATTACAGCTGGCGAGCTAATTAATGCGCCACTGATAATCTGATGAGTGACCACGACCGCACCCTCAATACTTGCTCGTTCGCTGAGTATCAGCGTGCTACGTTTTTGCGCTATTTCGGTGACATTTCCACGGACATGTCCATCAATCAGCATGCTTCCACTGAAAATGATATTGCCCACGATCTGAGTACCTGCGCCGATAATTGAGTCATTTTTTTTGAACATTTCCACCCTCTTTTTCTTAGATTAATCACAGTCCATTTGAACCATATCCCTTCACTAGGGATCAATTAAAAATTGGCACTTAACTTGAATCACTCACCTCAGATGGGAGGCCTATCACAGGCGTCCCAATTAACACTTTCAGATGTACCTCTTAGATGTCTCATTTCAGGTCCCTTCTAAATCAGACATTAGAAAGGGGCTTTGATTATTCCCCACTCCACTGTCTGGCATAAGGCTCGTAATCAAGGTGCATACTAGCCTCTGGTTACGATGTCGTCATGGGCGAAAGAGACTGATCTTCATAAGAAAAATGAACCTCTTAAAATGGTAAGAAAGA